>CAYXZY010000241.1:0-2615 GCA_964469685.1 uncultured Sulfurovum sp.
TATGGAATGATTGAAGGTTATGTTCACCCCCAGGGCTTCAAGCTGTTCACGTATGGCAGATTGTGCCAGCGGGTGTGCATGTTTCATCAGTGCATCACCACGCTCAAAAAGACTCACTTCCGTCCCTGCTGTAGCAAAAAAACTTGCCATTTCCAGACCAATGGCACCCGTACCGTAGATGGCTATCTTTTTTGGCAATTCTTGAAGCATCAAGACCTCGTCACTGACAATGATATCTTTCTTGTTATATGCAATGCCTTCAGGTACAAAAGGTTTTGAGCCTGTACCTATGACAATATGCGCGCCATCAAGCACTTGCCCGTTTACCTCCACTTTGTGAGGTGCGGTTATCTTTGCTTCTCCTTCTATGAGGTCTATGTTTTGACATTGTTTACGCACGGCTTGGGTGACGCTGTCAAGCAGTGCCTCTTTTTTCTCAAAAAGTCTTTTTTGAGAAAGTAAAAGCGTACCATCAAGGATGTTATCTTGGCTCTCATGCACAATATTTGAGTAGTGCAGAAACATCTTTGACGGGATGCATCCCTTATGAAGACACACACCTCCCAGTTGTTTCAAATCACGCTCTATAAGCGCAACCTTCATGCCGTTCTTAGCCGCTACAATGGCACCTGCATAATTCAAT
The DNA here is from genome assembly GCA_964469685.1 of uncultured Sulfurovum sp. Taxonomy (GTDB): domain Bacteria; phylum Campylobacterota; class Campylobacteria; order Campylobacterales; family Sulfurovaceae; genus Sulfurovum. The sequence goes on from CAYXZY010000241.1 coordinate 644, forward strand.
CCGCCACCGATATAGATAATGTCATACATTTTCAGTCCTTATAGTTCAGAGGATCTTTCACCTCCGCTTTGAGCTCTTGCATAAAAAGTGCCGCTTCATAACCGTTTATCAAAGAATGGTCAGCGGTAAGTGTCAGTGCAATCTTTCCCCCAACACTTGCACCTACGGCCAGTATTGCTGCATCATTTTTGTTAAGCATTGCATCAAAACGTTCCACGCCGAGCATGCCAAGGTTCGAAATACCAAGCGTTGAGCCTTCCATATCTGTTGTCGTAAAGGTATTGGCGTGCAATTTGTTCTTAAAAGTTTTCAACAAGGCATCGATTTCATCAGGCAGGCGTGCATTGGCATCTTTGATCACCGGCATATACAGGTCTTTCTCATTGGCCACGGCTACAGATATGGATGCATTGGGCCAGACAGACAGTGTACCCTCACCCAGTGTTGACCGAAAAGTCTCATGCCGCATCATGACCTTGGCAACGATCTTGATCAGCCAGACTGTCATGCTGTGTGCATCATATTGTCGCAAGAGACTATCGTCAATGCTTTCATACAGATGAAACGTCGGTCTTTTGGCAGCAGCGTTCACATTTGATATAATGGCTTTTTGCATCGTTGTAAGCGTAAGCGGCAAAGGGATCTCATGAGATCGTATATATGCCTGTACCTCCTTTTCATCTATCTTATGATTGAGTTCAAAAAGTGACATAGAGAGCTGATACGCTTTGAGAAGCTTTAAGGCCTTGGGTGTAAAGTATTTCTTTTGCAGATAGGTATCTACATCCTCATCGTGTATGATACTTTTGGGTATTGTACCTGTAATGGCACCTATATCTATACCATGGGCTGCTGCTTTTGCCTTGGCTTTGGGGGAAACTGCAGCACCTGATGTGCTCTGGGCTGTTTTTGCTTCTCTTTTTGGCCTAGGCTTGTCTGCATTGAAATGAATCTCTTCGCTCTCTGTCTGTTCTGCAGGTTTTACCGGAGGCACATCTTCGACTTGGGGTTTACTCTCAGGTTCGGGAAGCACTTGTTCTTCTTTTTCAGGTGTTGGCTTCTGGGTTGTCCTATCTGTAGTAGCTGAAGTACCCGTATCTATAAGGGCGATGACACTTCCTATTTGTGCCTCATCCCCGGGTTGTACTTTAAGTTCTTTGACCACACCGTCCTTAAAGGTCTGAAGTTCCATGACTGCTTTGTCACTCTCAATTTCAGCAATGGTGTCACCTGCGTGTACACTGTCTCCGACATTGACTTTCCAGCTGATCAGTTTGCCCTCGTCCATTGAGTCTGAGAGTTGGGGCATGACTACTTCATACATCGTTGTTTCTCCCCCAGGCTACTACATCTCTGACGATGGAATCCGTTGTAGGTATGCTTGCAAGTTCAAGCTTTCTGTTGTAGGGGATAGGTGTATCCGCACCTCCAAGGCGAAGGGGTGGCGCATCGAGAGCATAAAAAACCTCCTCAGCAGCCCAAGAGACTATCTGCGCTCCATACCCCCCTGTTTTATGGTCTTCTTCAACCATGACAAGCCGAGAGGTTTTTTCGATGGAGACTTTGAGTGTTTCATAATCCACAGGATTGAGTGCACACAGGTCTATCACTTCACAAGAGCATCCAAGTTCCTCTTCTATCTTTGGTACTGCGGACATCACATCATCAACCATTTTAAGGTAGCTGACTATGGTAATGTCACTTCCCTCTTTTACGATTCTGGCCTTAAACGGATCCAGCTTTTCATCAAAATCCACCTCACCTTTTTTGTTGTAAAGCAATTCATGCTCTATGAAGATATATGGGTCATCAGAGAGAATAGCATGCCTGAGCGCATGATAGGCATAATTGACATCACACACACTCAAAACCTTTAGTCCAGGCACTGCACACAGCATTTGCTCATAACTTTCACTGTGCTGTGCAGCCAGCTGCTTACTGACACCTTGAGGAAAACGTACCACCATCGGGA
>CAYXZY010000242.1:0-2590 GCA_964469685.1 uncultured Sulfurovum sp.
TTACTTCTCTATCCTCATCATGGCAATCTCGCCATACACTACATCAAGTTTTCCCAGTGCAGCGATGGCATTTTGCATTTTAAGCTCTTTACACTTATGTGTGGTGAAGAGTAATTTGGCTCTGGCTTCGGTACTGGATGGTTTTTGGAGCATAGACTCTATGGAGATGCCAAAGTTTCCAAGTTCAGAGGTGATCTTGGCAAGTACACCGCTTTGGTCATCAACCTCAAGTCTCAGATAATACTGGGTGACTATCTCCTCTTTTGGCAGAAGTGTCAGTCCGGACTCCAAACCTTTTTTGTAACCCAGCATGGGACCTTGGTTTCCGCGTACGATATCTACAATGTCCGAGATGACCGCTGAAGCCGTGGCATCACCGCCTGCACCTGGTCCATAGTACATCGTTTCACCTACTCTGTCGCCTACCACTGTCACGGCATTCATCACGCCATCGACTTTGGCTATCATGCTCTCTTCAGGGATCATCGTAGCATGTACACGAAGTTCAACCCCATTGCCCACTTTTTTAGCAATACCCAAAGACTTGATCTCATACCCAAATTCTTTGGCAAAATCCACATCTGTACTTGTAATGTTTTCGATACCTTCTATAAGAATATCTTCAGGTTTTGCATCTATTCCGTAAGCGATACTTGCCAAAATAAGCAGTTTATGGGATGCATCAAAACCCCCTACATCAAATGTCGGGTCTGCTTCAGCATACCCCAAGGCTTGTGACTCTTTAAGTATCTCTTCATATTGCGCCCCGTTGTTTATCATGTTGGTAAGCATGTAGTTGCAGGTACCGTTCATAATACCTTGAATAGACTCTATATGGTTCGCACTCAGCCCCGTACGCAACGCACCGATAATAGGGATACCCCCGGCAGTACTTGCTTCATACATCAAAGGAATGTCGCCGGCGATCTCCTGGAGTTCATAGCGGTGGTAGGCAAGCAGCGCTTTATTGGCAGTCACGACCGCCTTGCCGTTCTCCAATGCTCTTTTGACCAACGCATAAGGCTCGTCTACCCCGCCCATCAATTCAACAACAATGTCTATCTGGGGATCATCCACCACATCATAAGGGTCATCTGACAGTTTGATGCTGACACCACGGTCTTTGCTAAGGTTCTTCACCACACCTGATTTTACCACTATTTTTTTACCCGCACGCGCTTCAATGATGTCTGCATTGGCTTCAAGTATATTGACTACACTGGTACCTACTGTACCAACTCCGAGGATTCCGATATTTACCATTATTTCTTACTCTCTTCAAGTCCTTTAAGGAACTTCCTGATATTTCTTGCTGCCTGACGGATGCGATTTTCATTTTCTATGAGTGCTATACGCACATATTCGTCCCCATATTTACCAAAACCTATCCCTGGGCTGACGGCAACCCCGGCATGTATAAGCAATTGTTTTGCAAACTCCAAAGAACCCATGTCGCGTGCCACTTCAGGTATCTTTCCCCATATGAACATGGAGGCATTTGGTTTAGCCAGCGGCCATCCTGCATTGCCAAAAGCTTCTATCATGACATCGCGTCTTTTCTCATACCTTGGAATGATCTGCTCTTCAGGGATGTACCCATGTTCATCCAGTGCAACCGTTGCTGCTACTTGAATAGGAGTGAACATACCGTAGTCAAGCCATGATTTTATGCTTTGCAGTGCGCCGATAAGCTTTTTATTGCCCACGACAAAACCTACTCTCCAGCCCGCCATATTGTAAGATTTTGAAAGCGTATAAGACTCAACTGCCACTTCTTTGGCACCTTCCACACTCATGATAGAAGGTGTTTTATATCCATCAAAAGTGATATCTGCATAGGCAATGTCTGAAATGATATAAAAACGCTTCTCTTTCGCAAGTGCTACCAGTCTCTCGTAAAACTGAGGTGTTACCGTTGCAGTCGTAGGGTTGTGCGGGAAATTTACCACTAAAAATTTCGCTTTAGGGATGGAGTTGTCCAAGTGGTCTTCCACATCGGCTAGAAATTTGTCTTCATCCACTTCAAAGGTATCTTCGTTGAAGACAAGTTCCATTTTTTCTACATTGGCACCTGCCAAGATAAATGCCTGAGAGTGTATAGGGTAAGTTGGATCCGGCACAATGGCCACATCTCCCGGATTTGAGATAGCCTGCACCAAGTGCACATACCCTTCTTTGCTTCCCATGGTTGCAACTACTTCTGTATCGGGATCCAGATCAGCACCATACTTACGCTTATACCAGCGGCTCATCGCAAGACGTAATTTATAGATACCCTTAGAAGCGGAGTATCCGTGTGTTTTGGGTTTCATCGCAGTCTCACATAGCTTGTCAATGATGGGTTGCGGGGTGGCTGCATCCGGGTTACCCATTGAGAAATCTATGATATCCTCTCCATTGCGACGCGCTGTCATTTTCAGATCGTTGATCTCTGCAAACAGGTACTTTGGTAAGCGGTTTATTTTATCAAATTGTATTTCATCAAACATTTTTTTCTCTCTTTATCACTTTATACATTTTTACCATTTTTTATAGCCACCCTGCGTCACATATTCTGATTTACTCAAAGGAACAATCCCTAATTGGCTGA
>CAYXZY010000243.1:0-2585 GCA_964469685.1 uncultured Sulfurovum sp.
ATGCCCACAAGAAAAGAAGTGAGGCCTATGATGATAAGCGCATTAAATCCGGACTGGTGTATATGATAGACCATCTCTTTAAAGCGTATGTCTTTAGGTCTCATGAGTGTGTGCAGCAACGCCATAAAAAGGTGCCCTAAAAAGGTGACGAAGTCTTTCATGTCTTTGTACAGTTCCACAGTATCCCTGCCGAGGCTTTCCAAAAAACCTATTTTGGGAGGCAGTACTCTCATATGAGGGCTGTTTTTCAACAGTGTATACATCTCTTTTTGATTTGTCGTATATCCTGTCACTTCAACATCGGTATCTTTTTGAAAATATTCATAATATTCTATAAAAAGCAACACCCCCGCAGAGTCGAAATCACTCACTCCAGAGAAATCCCAAATGATCTTTTTTTCATGCGGTATTTGTTGCAGTATCTTTTCTATCTGTGGCACTGTTTTGAGTGTCCATTCTCCTGTAGAAACAAGCTTAATGGCATCTGGATTTACTTCATAATTCAAGTACTGCTTTATCATAAGATCTATTATAGGTAAGATAAGATTAAGTTTTGATATAATTATCACAATATTTTAACGGGGATAGCGATGAAATACTTTGGTCTTACTATTTGGGATGATAACAACTTCATCATCCAGCATGATACTGTCCATATAAACCATGCTTCCAAGCCTTCCTTGCTAGAGATCACCCGGGACATAAGAGACAGAGGCCACAAAGGCCCTTTGCTTCTTCGCTTCCCGCATCTGATAGAAAAACAGATCAAAACACTTTTCAGTACCTTTGAGACTGCCAAAAAGACATTTGGGTATCAAGGTGAATTTCAGGCAGTCTTCCCTCTCAAGGTTAACCAGTTCCCCCACTTCATAGAGTCGCTCATGGATGTTTCACGACCATTCCGTTACGGGCTGGAAGCCGGAAGCAAAGCTGAGCTTATTATTGCCATGACCAAAACCCCTCTGGGTGCCCCTATCACCGTGAACGGTTTTAAGGACAAAGAGATGATCTCTTTATGTTTCATAGCAGCAAAAATGGGGCACAACATCACCGTGACCATCGAGGGTCTGGGCGAACTTGAGACCATCATACAGGTCAACAAAGAGTTCAATGACGGTGTAGAAAATGTCATTGCACCCAAGATCGGTATGCGTATCCGGCTGCACAGTGCAGGCATAGGCATATGGGCAAAAAGCGGCGGGTATTCGTCCAAATTCGGCCTGACATCCACGGAACTGCTTGAAGCCTATGGAATGCTAAAAAAGCATGGTCTTCTTGATCAGTTATGGATGATACACTTTCATATCGGTTCACAGATGTCAGACATCAATCCCCTCAAAAAGGCACTTAGAGAAGCTGGCAACATTTATGCTGAACTGAAAATGCGAGGTGCGGACGCGTTGGGAGCCATCAATATCGGTGGGGGTCTGGCCGTTGAATATAGCCAGCATGAAGGCAAAACCGAGCGAAATTACTCTCTTCAGGAGTTTGCCAATGATGTGGTCTACCTCATGCAGGAGATCGCCAAACGCAAAGGGGTGGTCGAGCCTGATATTTTTACCGAATCGGGACGCTACATCGCAGCATCTCATTCTGTGCTGGTTGCACCTGTGTTGGAACTTTTTTCTCAAGAATACCATGAGAAAAGTCTACGTCTTAAAAAGAAGAACCCGCCACTCATTAAAGAACTGCATGATCTCTACACTTCACTCAGCCGCAAACATGCACGTGAGTATCTGCATGATGCGCTAGACCATATGGAAAGTCTGCTTACCCTCTTTGACCTGGGCTACATAGACCTTGAAGACAGATCAAATACGGAGATACTGGTCAACCTCATTATTAAAAAAGCGATCTTTCTGCTACGCAATGAAGACACAGATGAGCTTAAAAAACTGCAAAACCGCATACAGGAAAAGTATCTCGTCAATTTTTCAACGTTTCAATCGCTGCCTGATTTCTGGGGGCTTTCACAACAGTTTCCTGTCATGCCGCTGAACAGACTCAATGAAAAACCGACCAACCCCGCAAGCATCTGGGATATTACCTGTGACAGTGACGGTGAACTGGGCTTTAACCCTGAGTTGCCTCTTTATCTGCATGATATCGACGTCAGCAAAGAGGAGTATTTTTTGGCCTTTTTCCTCACAGGAGCCTACCAGGAGGTCTTGGGGATGAAACACAACCTGTTTACCCACCCTACTGAAGCCACCATTCAATTTGAAGAGAACGGAGCATACAGAATTGACAATCTCATAGAAGCACAAAACCTCATGGATGTCCTGGATGACCTTGAGTATGATACAAATCTTTTAGATAAAACGCTCAAGACCCGTATAGAAGAATCCAAGCATATCTCCAAAGAAGAAAAAAGAGAACTTTTGGGTAGACTATACTTTTATTTAAGTGAAAACAGCTATCTTAAGACCATTCAAGCCATAGATACGCACAAAGAGTAAATATATGATAAAACTATTTAAACTGATCAAAGAAGACTTTAGCAATGTCAAGAAAAATGACCCCGCTCTCAAATCAACCTTTGAGCTTTTTTTTAACTATCCAGGATTGTGGGCACTTTTCTTTCA
>CAYXZY010000244.1:0-2569 GCA_964469685.1 uncultured Sulfurovum sp.
AGATGACATCTGCAATTATTGTACAAAAAGGTAACAAACTGACAACCCGAATCTCAAAATAGAATTTTTACCATACAGATAAACTACTTACATTGCATAGTATCATAAATATGGATATATGAGCCGTTAACTCCCATCCCACAGGAGTATTTTTGGAGAAAATGAAGTGAAAGGATGGGAAATTGAGTAGTAATTATTATTGAGGAGAGGCTTCTTCCCCTCCGTGATGAAAGCTTACCACTTCACTTGAGCAGTGAAGAGCAGCGCATCGTTTTTGGTCTTGTCGGAAGCTTTTGGTGCAGCAACTGCATAGTTATAAGCTGTTTTATCCTGCTCCCAGTTGAGGACGAACTCCACATTTTTATTCATATCCCAAAAGAGACCTGCGATAGTTGTTTTCTTCTCGTCGATCTTGTACTCGTCATAGGTGAAGTCATCATATCTTGCCAAAAGCCCGAATCCGTCCATAGACTCGGAGAATTCACCAAATCTCAACTCACCATTGACTGACCAGCCTTTACCGGCATATTTTTCTGCTGCATTGTTACTCTTGAGGTATTGAGCTGCCACAAGGAACATCGGCTGATTGTAGACGGCATGGACACCATACCACTTGAAGTCTTCAGATTCACCGCTAATAGCGTTCACGCCGCCTTTTTTTCCATAGGCCATATTGTATTGACCGAAGAATGAGACATCGGCATAAGCATCATGCTTGTGAACATGTTTTTTTCCTGTACCGAGAATGTGTCCAGTCAATCTCCACTCAAGACTCAGACTGTTGCCTTCACTGTCATATCCACCCGTGTCAAATGTACCGTGGTATCCTTCACCATTGTAGGCACCCAGTTCACTGGAGAAGTACTCTGTTTTGGTCTTGAAGTTGATACCAATGTCAGCAGAGTTACTCCAGTCAGCACCATGCTTCGCCTCAACAAATGTCTTCTGGATATCTCTATACCACCAGCCATGATGCTCTTCATAATCGATCCAGGGACGGTGTGCCTGTCCAAATTCTACACCGGTATTGGGGAGAACATTGTCAAGATACAGGTAGGCATACTTCAATCTCACTTCCCAGTCACCGGTATTGCCAAACTTGATATCCGAGTCATCTTTGACACTGTTGTGTACCTGGTGCGTATCAAGCGTAATTCTCATATAGCTTTTTGGGTCCTCAAAAAGATAGGCTTTGACCTGAAAGTAGTTTCGTCGTGTCTCAAAGTAGCTGCTGCTGCTGTCAGAACCATCCATATAGTCTGCATTGTTGCTGACAAACCCCAGATAGGATACACCGCTAAATTTCAACTTGGATGTTTTGGCAAAAACCGGTGTGGCTTTTTTGTACTTTTCCGCCAACTCTTTGGTCTCTTTGTCTTGCTTCTCAAGTTTTGCTATTTTGGCATTCATCTGTGCCATATTTGCTTTGAGTGTTTTGATCTCTGAGCTGTTGCTCGCGTTTGCGCCAGTCACTGCGAGAGCAGAAATAGCTACGAATGACAATAGTGTCTTTTTCATGTTTTGCTTCCTTGTTTTTTGTATTACGGCGGAAGTATAAATGAAATATATTACAAACTGGTAACAACTGAATAAAGTAGGGTTATAGTGAAGAAGTGGGGATAGAGACCTCTATCCCCTATGGATTAAGCAGCTTTTTTTGCAGCTTTTTTTGCAGCTTTTTTTGCAATTTTCTTTGCACTCTTTTTGGTAGTAGGCTTTTTCTTGAGGACTGCCTTGGTCACTTTTTTGGAAGTTGCCTTTACTTTCTTCTTGGAAACAACTTTTTTAGCTACTTTGTTTGAAATATTTGCAACTTTCTTCTTCTTTAGTGCTTTTGCCATAAATGGCTCCTTTAAAATTTATTTATTTATTACTAACTATTAGTAATAAATTATGGTGATTATACTCTCATAAAATTATATTGTCAAGAAAATAAGGAAAATCGTTATAAAATATGGATAGTTTATCATTAGAATATACCAAATACAATTTAAATTATATACGAGATTGTTTTGTGTGTATGTGTTAAATTGGATTTGGCATCACATCACAGTCAGGAGTAGCATAGTGACTTTTATAGAATTCAAAAAAGATTTACTCGATGCAGAGATCAGTCTGCCAAAATTCAGTAAGCTGATTAAGGTAAGTGAAAAAAATCTGCAAGCCTATAAGAAAAAGGGTGAAGTGCCCAATACAATCGCCGTGATTGTTACCTGCTTTTCCAAAATGCATCAATCAGGCTTGGACTATCGTGAGATTATCGAATCTCTGGAGCTCACCGCCAAAACAAAAAAAGGTGCTGGCTTTGCCAAAAAAAAAGAGAGCATCTCTCATAAACACAAGACCCACCCGCAAAACGGCTAGGCAGATTCGACAAGATATCACTCTTCCTGGTAAGCAGAGAATCGTCCTCCCTGCTCTGCTAAAAACTCCTGCATCTTTTTCTGCCCCAGTTTGCGTGCATAGTCCTTGGGGCTCATACCGGATCTGTCTGTTGCATTGATATCTGCACCATGCTGGAGCAGCAGTTCTGCTGTCTTGATATCGCTAAAACAGGATGCCAGCATCA
>CAYXZY010000245.1:0-2566 GCA_964469685.1 uncultured Sulfurovum sp.
CTCGGTATCCAGGTCTTTAGGATGTCTGGCAAGCAAGTCTTCGATCGACAGATCCTCAAGTTTTTCATCCTTTGAACCAAGTATCTTGACTTTTTTGATCTCATTGACTCCATACTGACCTAACCTGTCTGCCAGTTCTTTGAGTTCTTCCGGAGGTATATCTTCAGTAAGAATAACACTGCTGATATCTTTTTTTCTCACCACATCTTCCAATGCGGTGTGATCATAAATTTTAATATTATTGATATAACCATCTTTGGTTTCTCTTTGTTCATTGACTGACAGTATGGCTACAGGGTAGTACGGTATCTCACCTTTTAGCGCACTTTGTATAATGGTACCTGTTTTGGAATTCACCCCAATGACCAGTGTGGGCTTTTCCGATCTGACATAAGAATTTTCCAGGATCATTCTTCTGCTTATACGTAATGCACCAATGAAGAAAAGGGATAAAAAAAAGTCTATCCCAATAATGGATCGCGGAAAAGGTGCAAAATGCTCTGCAAATATCAGATATATAACCGTAAAACCCAAGTATGCCAAGAGGTGTGCTTTGATGATGTTGGTAGCATCCACAAAAGAAAAAAACCGCCATACGATAAAATAATTTTTAAACACATACAAACAACAGATCTTGAGTAAAGTGAGCACAAAAAATGTAAGCCAGAATGACCCTAAAAAGGTTTCAGGTATCTGAAAATTAAACCGCAGTGAATATGCAAGATACAGTGTAGCCAAAGAGAGGATACTGTCCAGCACAATAAAGAAAAACATACGCTTCAGCGCAGTAGGTCTCAATGCCATCATCATAACAAAGCTCTTTTTACAAGTTCGCTGACACGCTTTACATCCCTGTCATCCATGCTCGAACCGCTAGGCAAGCACAATCCCTGCGCAAACATCTTTTGACTGGTCCCATCTTCAAACACCTGTGCTTCTTTAAACAGAGGCTGCATATGCATAGGTTTCCATAGTGGTCTACTTTCAATGTTTTCCTGCTCCAAAGCCTGCATGACCTTATATGGCTCTGTCTTGCCAAACAGCACTGTGGTCAACCATCGGTTTCCCCTACTGTTGTCTATCTCTGGCATCAATGCTATCTCTTCTACAGACAGAAACTCTTGTTTATAAAGTTCAAAGATCTCTCTTCGCCTTGCCACACGCGCATCCAAAACTTCCATCTGTCCCACACCAATAGCTGCCAGGACATTAGACATTCTATAGTTGTATCCAAACTCCTTATGCTCATAATGCACGTAATCCTCTTTGGCCTGCGTAGAAAGAAACTTTGCTTTGCTGATCCATGCTTCATTGTTGCTGACCAGCATCCCGCCACCTGAGGTTGTGAGTATTTTGTTTCCATTAAAACTATACACACCTATGTCTCCCAGGGTACCGCTCTGCTTGCCTTTATAGCTCGCACCTAAAGACTCTGCTGCATCCTCTATGACGTAGATACCTTCTTCTTTGCACACTGCAAGTATCTCATCCAGTTTGGCAAGCTGTCCGTACAGATGGGTAAGAATGAGGGCTTTGGGTTTTTGAGGTGCTCCTTTGATGGCTTTTTTCAGTAAATCAGGAGAGATGTTCCAACTCTCATCCGAATCTACAAACACAGGTCTCGCATTTTGATACAAAATGGCCGAGACCGAACCTATAAAAGTAAAACTGGACGCGAGTACATAATCATCTTTCCCAATGCCAAGCACCCTAAGAGCCAAATGCAGTCCAGCTGTGGCACTGGAGAGAGCCAGCGCGTATCTTGCTCCCGTATAGTCTCGTATACTCTCTTCAAAGCGGTCAACAAATGCGCCAAGGGGTGCAATATAGTTGCTTTCGAACACTTCATGGATATACCGCTCTTCTTTGCCGCTCATATGGGGAGGAGAAAGGAAAATTCTATCTTTCATCTATCTATCCTAACACTGTTTTCAACATATAATATATATCTTTTTTAAGCGACCATTCTGTCAGATACATTTTATTCAGTTTTACTTTATCTTTCCAAATAACCTCTCTGTTGTAGCGCTCAGGGTCACTTTGTTTTGCCAAAATATCTTCTTCATCTTTATACTTCAGTGATGCCGGTCCGGTAATACCAGGGCGAAGACCCAAGATTGCCCTGTCCTCCCCCTCAAGCTTGTCTGCAAAACCAGCCACATCCGGTCGGGGCCCTACAAAACTCATCGTACCGGTCAATACATTAAACAACTGGGGAAGTTCATCTATCTTCATCTTGCGAAAAAACATACCACTTTTTGTAATACGCTTATCCTTGCTTGTTGTAACAGTGGTATCCAGACCTTCTATGTGATGCATGGTTTTGATCTTGTACACCAAAAAAGGCTTACCGTCTTTACCGATACGCTCCTGGGTGAACAGCCCATTGCTTTTAGTCTCTATGGATGCCACAATCCAGGCAAGCAGCATCAGCCAACTACTTAGCACAATACCAATGATTGAGAACACTATATCAAAGAGTCGTTTTTGCCGCTGCTGTGTTCTGGTGAGCATCTACTTCTTCAGTTTATATATCTTGCTATACGCAGAAGAGACCACCAACTCA
>CAYXZY010000246.1:0-2541 GCA_964469685.1 uncultured Sulfurovum sp.
GCATCTACATTTTTTGTATAATAGTCATAATTAAAACATTCTCTTATTTGTTCTTCAGACAGTGACTTGCGAAGTTCATCATCTGCAAGAAGGTACTGCAGGTACAGTGACTCTCCCTTTTCATTGGTCGTAGGTTTGCCCTGTTGTATCTCTTCCCATACCTTCATGGCATTTCGCTGTACGATCCTGTAGGCATCTTCACGGCTTACCCCTGCTTTAGGAAGTTCCAAAAGTACCCTTTGCGAAAAGACAAGTCCTCCTGTAAGGTTCAGGTTTTTCATCATATTCTCAGGCATGACGGTCAGGTTGGCAATCACATTGTTCATACGGTGCAGCATGAAGTCTGTCGTGATAAAAGCATCAGGCAGCCAAAAACGCTCTGTAGAAGAGTGGGAAATGTCTCTCTCGTGCCATAACGCAACATTCTCCATAGCAGGTGCTGCATAGGCTCTGATCATGCGTGCAAGTCCCGTGATGTTTTCAGTAAGGATCGGGTTTCTTTTGTGCGGCATGGCAGAAGAACCTTTTTGCCCTTTGGCAAAATACTCCTCGGCCTCATACACTTCTGTACGCTGTAAATGCCTCACCTGTACAGCAAACTTTTCCACAGAAGAAGCCATCAGTGCCAAGGCTGTTGCCAGTCTTGCATAACGGTCTCTTTGTACCACCTGGTTTGAACAGGGTTCAGGTTTTAAGCCCAACTCTGCCATGGCATACTCTTCAAGCTCCAAAGGTGCATGGGCAAAGTTACCCATAGCCCCGCTTATCTGACCTACAGCGATGACTTCCATGGTCTCTTCAAGATTCTTAAGATGTCTGGCCATTTCATCATACCATACAGCCAACGTCAGACCAAAGGTGATAGGCTCTCCGTGAATACCATGGCTTCTTCCTACCATCAAAGTCATCTTGTGCTCAAAGGCTCTTTTCTTGATAGATTCCATCAGCATCTTTGTGTCTTCGATGATGATCTCCAGTGAAGCTTTCATCTGCAGTGCCACTCCGGTATCTACCGCATCTGAACTTGTCATGCCATAGTGGAACCATCTTGACTCTTCGCCCAGACTTTCACTGACGCTTGTATTGAACGCAATGAGGTCATGCTTGGTAACGGCTTCTATCTCTTCGATCCTTTCTACTGAAAAAGTCGCATTCTTAACGATTTTCTCACAATCCTCATCAGGGATAAGACCAAGTTTATTCCATGCTTTCACTGCTGCTTTTTCTACTTCAAGCCACGCAGCATACCTTGCATGTTGTGTCCATTTCTCTGCCATCTCCGGTCTTGAATATCTTTCAACCATTATACTACCCTTACTAAAATTTATGCTAGAATTTTATCCTAAAAGCAGTTATATAAGGGTTAGAACGTATGCCATTCGTTAAAGAAAAGTTCCATATTGAAAAAGAGACCACAGCCTTTTTGTATGTCATGCATACGCTGAACTATACGCAGGGTCAAGCACAAAGACATATTGCCAAAGGCAGACTTCTGATCAATGGCAGATCCATGACCTATACGGGTGCCAAGATTCAGGGTGATGTAGAGATGGTGTTCTTTCGCCCCAAGGGAAAAGGTGCCAGACCAACTTTTCAAAACAACGACTTCATGGTATTTGAAAAACCCTCTGGCACCCTGGTGCATCCCAACACTATGTCCACACCCTACTCTATGCTTGATGAAGTCAGGAGTATCGCAGGGGACAATGCCAATGCCACACACAGAATAGATATGGAAACCTCAGGTTTACTCCTGGCATCCAAACATAAAAAAGCGGAGAATCTACTCAAAAGTGCTTTTGAAAACCGTAGCATTAAGAAGTCTTATCTGGCTTGGGTAGATGGCAAACTCACAGAGCCTTTTACATGTACACAACACATCAAGGTCAACACTGAAGGGTATGACAAAACAAAGCATAAAGTCTTTATCTCTGATGAAGGCAAAAGTGCACATACGGATTTTATACCTTTGGAGTATGATGAAACACTGGATGCTACGTTGATCTCCTGCCACCCGCACACAGGAAGACTACACCAGATCCGTATCCATTTGTTTCACGTGAAACATCCCATCTTGGGTGACCCTATCTACGGTGCCAGCTATGCTGCCAGTGATGACTACTTAGACATGACACAAAGCCAACAAGACAGGCTGGTACAACATGGGGCACCAAGACTTATGCTGCATGCACAGAGTCTTGCATTTGACTATGGAAGTCGTTTCCATATTGAGAGTCGTGAGGATTTTGTGGCATTAAAGTCTTTGATAGTTTCTCCTGAAAAAAGGGTTTTTAATAAAGGTTAATTATCATTTAACGATCCCTCTAGTTTATCTCTTCTTTCTGTTTTTCAATACTTCCGTTCCATTTCAATCGTGTTCATGTTTTTCTCTGTTACTTTTTTCTTTTTTGTACTACGACAAAAGAGAAAACAGTAACCAAAAAAGAAAAAAGCGTAAGCGATTTAAAGTCACTAAAGATAAGACTAGTGGCTCGTTTTAAGTTGAATAAGAACTATATTGAACAGTCGGCGATAGCCTAG
>CAYXZY010000247.1:0-2521 GCA_964469685.1 uncultured Sulfurovum sp.
ACGCGCTCAGGATGAATAACCAAAATGATGGTGCAGGTCGTGTTTCACAAGGGGTTGAAAGTATCTTGGTGCGTAGCGTAGGGCAACTTCAAAGCATTGCTGACATCGAGTCACTGCCTCTGGCCAAGAGAGCTGACAAGATCATCACTGTAGCAGACATAGCGAAAGTAAAATACGGCCACCTGAAACGTGCTGGGTTTGTAAGCAAAAATGGCCAGGGCGAGGCCGTTCAAGGACTGGTACTTGGCTTGAAAGGCACAAATACCGGGATTGTGCTTGAACATGTTAAAGAAGAGATAAAAAAGATCGAGTCGATGCTACCCGGAGATACGAAAATAGAGATATTTTATGACCGTTCAGACCTGGTAAACTTGGCCACAGACACGGTTAAAACAGCCCTGTATGAAGCGGTGATCCTTATTCTGGTCATCTTGCTTGTGATGCTTGGCAATCTTGCATCAGCACTCAGCGTGGCACTGATCTTGCCTTTTGCATTGCTGATGAGTTTTATAGCGATGCAGTATTTTGGTCTGACGGCAAACCTTATGAGTCTGGGAGGTCTTGCCATCGCCATAGGTATTCTGGTTGATTCTGCTGTGGTCGTTGTGGAACACATTACGGCAGAACTGGGGAACAGCAAACATAAACATCAGTCAAAAGTCCAAATCATTTATACGGCTACTGTAGAGATGGCGCCTTCTATTATAACGGGTGTACTGATTATTATCATTGTATTTATGCCGCTGCTGAGTCTTGAAGGACTTGAAGGAAAGCTCTTCAGGCCTGTGGCACTGAGTATTATATTTGCTCTTTTTTCTTCACTTGTATTGGCACTGACACTCATTCCTGTTTTAAGTTCATTCATTTTAAGCAAAAGACCCGATAAAGAGTCCTGGCTGATCAGAATGCTTACACGGGTATACCGGCCTATACTACTCTTTTCTCTGAAACACATCAAAAGTACGGTTTTGGCTGTACTTGTCCTCTTTGGCGGATCGCTTTACCTTGCTGGCAAAACAGGTAAATCCTTTATGCCTACGATGGATGAAGGAAGTATCATCATCGGTGTGGAGATGCTGCCTTCTATTTCTCTTGAGGAAAGTCTTGCACTCAACATCAAACTGCAGCAAAAACTTATGCATGCCGTACCCGAGATCAAAGACATCATCGCTCGTACGGGAAGTGATGAACTGGGTCTTGACCCTATGAGCCTGAACGACACAGACACTTTTTTGGTCCTGCACCCTAAAGAAACATGGAGAAAACCTTCAAAAGAATTTGTCATCGAAGAGATAAGAAAAGTCCTGGATGAGCTTGTAGGGATCGAATACGGTTTCACACAACCAATTGAGATGCGGGTCTCTGAGATGCTTACAGGCGTAAGAGGAGATCTTGCCATCGATATCTTTGGCTCAGACAATGCCCAGCTTGAAACCATAGCCGTACAGATCAAAGAGATCCTTGAAACTATCCCAGGCAGCAGTGATGTGTATAAAAAAGCCAATGAAGGTGTAGAATATTTTGAGCTCTCTTTTAACCGAAAAGCAATGGCCTATCATGGTATTAACCAGGAAGAACTGAATCATTTCCTTCAGGTCATGGTCACAGGGGTACAGGCTGGTATCATTCAAGAAGGGATGCGACGCATCAACCTTATGGTGAAAGGAAATGCCAATATACAGAACTCTCTAGACAAAATTCAAAAACTCTACTACCCGTTAAAAGATGGTCATGCCGTCCCTCTTAACAATCTGGTAAACTTCGCATCAAAAGCAGGACCGGTGCAAATAGAACATGAGCATGGCTACAGAAAAACCATCGTCCAAACCAATGTTGAAGGACGTGACCTCGTAAGTTTTGTAGAAGAAGCCAAAGCCAAAATAGAGTCTAACGTAAAACTCCCGGCGGGATACTATCTTGCCTATGGTGGTGAATTTGAGAACCAACAAAGGGCTGCGCAAAGACTCATCATCATTGTACCTTTGGCACTCTTTTTGGTCTTCATCCTGCTTTTTGTTTCGTTTGGCTCATTAAGACAGGCAACCATCGTACTGATCAATGTTCCTCTGGCACTCATTGGCGGATTTATTGGACTGTATCTCAGTGGAGAATATATGTCTGTCCCTGCCTCTGTAGGCTTCATAGCCCTGCTTGGGATCGCAGTGCTTAACGGGGTAGTTCTGGTCAATTACTTCAATTACCTCATTCAAAATGGAGCAACACTCAGAGACACTGTGATTGAAGGCTCTGTCAAACGGCTTAGACCTGTACTCATGACAGCAACCATTGCTGCATTTGGCCTGCTTCCACTGCTCTTTGCCACGGGACCGGGATCAGAGATACAGAGACCACTGGCTATTGTGGTGATCAACGGGCTTGTCTCCTCTACACTTCTTACGTTGATCATACTGCCTATTTTGTATTTAAAATTCTCAAAAGCATCTAAACATTGACGTATTATGCTGCAAACACTCTCCATTTGCCTGCTGTCTTTGGGCAGGTGAAGGAAAGTGCCTGGCTT
>CAYXZY010000248.1:0-2492 GCA_964469685.1 uncultured Sulfurovum sp.
ATGCCGGATATGATGCGTTCGGGGCATCGTATGGATGTAGATGATTTTGATTGTGATCCCGGTGGGATCGTTGGTGACCTTAACCATGATCAAGCGCCTGAAGATAAGGTCTTGCTACTTGTTTCCAAAAAGAGCTATGACCTCATAGAACAGGCAGATCTGTATGTTGATCCCGGCGCACTTCTTGAGAACATCCTTGTAGATGTTGACCTTTACCATTTAAAACCAGGTTCTATCATAGAAGTTGGAGATGTACTTATGCAGGTCACTGCTCCCTGTGAAGCATATGGATACCTCTATGGTTTTGATCCGGAACTCCCGGAAGTTATCAAAGGAAATCGCGGATTGTTTGTGCGCCCCATAGATGACGGCAGAGTGAATGTTGGCGATGAAGTAAAGGTACTTGAGGAAGCATAGGTTTATACAAACATCTTTGATGAACTATGTATTATATTGTTTGCATAAACTTATTTCAATGATAAAGATCTTAACCACGTTTCAAAATCCACATCACTAGCCATCTTCCAATCTGCTCTTGGACTCAAGGAAATCGTACCAACTTTAGGCCCATCTGGCATACAGGAGCGTTTGAACTGTTGGGTGAAGAAACGGCGTAAAAATAGCTTGAGCCATTTGTTTATCTCATCTTCATCGTATTTAGTATCAAACGCTTTTGCCGCTAAGTGCAGTATCTTGGAAGGCTTAGCTCCGTACTTGATGAAGTGGTAGAGGAAGAAGTCATGAAGCTCGTAAGGCCCTACGATGCTTTCTGTCTCTTGGACTATCTCATCAGCTTCATGCGGGAGGAGTTCCGGACTTATGGGGGTGTCTAGTATGTCGTCAATGATATGCGCTATCTTTTCGTTGGATTTATAGTACTCTATGACATACTGAATGAGTGTTTTTGGTATGCCGGAGTTGAGGGCATACATGCTCATGTGGTCACCGTTGTAGGTAGACCACCCCAGGGCTATTTCGCTTAGGTCACCTGTACCGATGACAAGACCACCTTCCTTATTTGCCATATTCATTAATATAGAAGTTCTTGCACGTGCCTGTACATTCTCGTAGGTCACACTGTGCTCGTCTTTGTCATGTTCTATGGCTTCGAATTCTTTCAGTGAAATATCTGTGATGTCTACAGTCTTGAGTGTCACACCCAGAGCTTCACAGAGCTTCATGGCATTGGTCTTGGTGCGTGTGGTGGTGCCAAAGCCCGGCATGGTTACCGCTATGATGTCTTTACTGTCCCAGCCCATCATTTCAAAAGCTTTGTGTGTAGAGAGCAGGGCAAGGGTAGAGTCAAGCCCGCCGCTGATGCCTATGACAGCTTTTTTGATGTGTGCATGCGTCATACGTTTTATGAGCCCATGCGCCTGAATGTGGACGATCTCGTCACATCTGTGTTTTTTGTCAGTATAGCGTGAGGGTACGAAAGGCATTGGGTTGATGTCTCGCTCTATGCTAGAGATGCTCGGTAGATCTTCTACTTTGATGACTCTTGTCTTTTTGCGTCTGCCGTCTGCATAGCTCGACTCGTTAACCCTTAGCCATTTAAGACGTTCCAGGTCAACATCGGCAGTGATCAGATGCGAGTCCAGCCTGAAGCGTTCATTTTGAGCCAGGGTAGCGCCATACTCAGAGATAATGGCATGTCCTCCAAAAACAGTGTCTGTTGTACTTTCACCGACACCAGCGCTGGAGTAGACATAGGCAGCCATACAGCGTCCACTCTGCGTTCGCACGAGCTCTTCACGGTACTCATGCTTGCCTATGAGTTCATTACTGGCAGAGAGGTTTAAGAGCAGGTTGGCACCATTGGATGCCATATGGTTGCTTGGAGGGGTTACAGCCCAAAGGTCTTCACATATCTCTACGCCAAAAGTCATATCTGCCTTGTCAGTAAAGAGCAGGTCTACACCAAAAGGCACTTCTTCACCCAGTAGGTCACACGTGGTGCGGGTAATGTCTCGCCCAGTGGTAAACTGACGTTTTTCATAGAACTCTTTTTTGTTAGGCAGGTAGGATTTGGGTACCACACCAAGAATCTTTCCACGTTGAATGACGGCTGCACAGTTATACATTCTGTCAGCTTCAAATAGCGCTATGCCGACAACAGCGACGGTATTTATATTTACTATATTATTTAATATGTAGTCCAAAGATTCATTTTGAGATGCAATGAGGGTCTGGTTGAGTAAAAGATCACTGGCAGTGTATCCTGTGAGTGTGAGCTCTGGAAATACAATGACAGAAACCTCTTGTTCATGGGCCTGTTTGATAAGCGATACGATCTCTTCAGCATTTTTGGCAGGGTTTCCTACAACTGTTTTGTTGACAGCTGATGCGACTCTGTAATATCCGTACATGAAAATCCTTGTATCATTGTAGGGTGGATTTATCCACCTTTTTCTAGACAAGGTGGATAAATCCACCCTACGCGTAGAAATCTATTTAGAAGCTACAATCTCGATAGATTCTATCTCATCATT
>CAYXZY010000249.1:0-2482 GCA_964469685.1 uncultured Sulfurovum sp.
TCATGGTGACGGACGCGCGGTACTTCGTTCAAGTATCAGAGAGTATCTTGTCAGTGAAGCGATGCAGGGACTCAAGATACCCACGACGCTTTGTCTTGGTATCATAGGTTCAGACCATGATGTACGAAGAGAAGGTATCGAAAAAGGTGCCATTGTCTGCCGTGTAAGCACGACATGGGTGCGCTTTGGTACCTTTGAGTACTATGCACACAGTGGCTTGCATGAAGAGCTGAAGGCGCTGGCTGATTATGTCATCGATGAGAGTTTTCCGCATATCAAAGGCAAAAACGATCCGTATACACTGCTCTTTAATGAAACAATGGTGCTCACATCACGACTTATGGCACAGTGGATGTCCGTAGGGTTTACCCATGGGGTCATGAACACGGACAACATGTCCATAGCCGGACTGACCATAGACTATGGACCCTTTGCATTCCTGGATGACTTCAAGCATGAGTATGTCTGCAACCACACCGATAGAGAAGGGCGCTACAGCTATGCCAATCAACCACAGGTTGCCAAGTGGAATCTGCAAGCACTGATGATAGCACTCAGTCCACTGGCCGATCTGGAGAAAATGAAGGGGATCCTTGATCTGTATGACAGGGTCTATATGCGGTACCTTCACTACTACATGTGCAAGAAGCTTGGGCTTGAGGGTACGGTTGAGGGTGACCCAGAACTCATCGATGACCTGTATGATATGCTCGAAGACCTCCAGGTGGACTACACCCTGTTCATGCGAACGCTGAGCCACTATGAAGGAGACAGAACAGCGCTTCTTCGTACAGGGCTGTACCATGAGCCTATGCATGCATGGCTGGACAGATACGATGCGCGTATCCAGTACATAGACCCCGCGCAGAGAAAAAAGCAAATGCTTTCAAACAACCCAAAGTATGTACTCAAGAACTATATGCTCCAGGAAGCCATTGATGCTGCCAGCGAGGGTGACTTCTCGGTTGTTGATAACCTGTTTACCATAGCGCAAAATCCATTTGATGAGCATCCGGCATATGAGAGATGGGCTGAAGCAACGCCAAAAGCGTTTAAAAACCAAAGGTTAAGTTGTAGTTCGTAGATTCTGCTGATGTAATTATGATAGAATAAATAATCAAGAAAGATTATAGAGTATTTATTGACCGTTAGGAGAGAGTGATGCTTACAGATACTATTGACAGGGGATCTGTCGAAATGCTGGTACGAAACTTCTATACCAAAGTGATTAAAGATGATCTCATCGGTCGTTATTTTCTCATAGCATTGGGTGATGACCTGAAGAACGATAAGTGGTATGAACATCTGAGTCTACTCACTAACTTTTGGCTTGGACTCATGACAGGGGAGGGAAGATACAGAGGAGATCCTTTCACCCCACATATTTTTTTGGGTGGGTTGACCCAGGAGATGTTTGACAGATGGGTAGCACTCTTTAGGCAAACCGCTGAAGAGATATATACCCCTACGGTTGCACTAGGGTTTTATGGCAAGGCAAAAGGCTTGTCTAAGCGCTTTATGACCGATCTTGAGATTGCGTATGAAGAGTAGAATAACTGGGCAGCGTCTCAAACCCTATCTCAAACCTTCATGGTTTTACTGAGATAGTTGTTCAGCAAGCAGTTCTTTGAGGTTGATAAAAAGATTCGGATATTCTTTTTTGATATCACTGATCAGCTGGTCAAGGTTGATATTGATTATCTGGTCTTTTCCTTTATTTTGCGTCAGTTTTTTTATTTTGTCCATAGCCACAACCCACACATCATCAAAATCAGCAGGTACATGTTTTAGTATCGTTTTTTCAAGATTGAGGTTGAAGTTCTCTTCTTTTGACGCTCGCAAGGCGTTGAGCAGTTGTGCAAACTGATCTGCCGATATGAACACATATGCTTGCTTATTTTTGTCTTTCTCAAATGCAAACATGGGTTTATCATCATTCCAGGTACCACTTTGAAGAACAAGTTCTTTGATCTTAGGGTCCTTGGTTGACTTTATTTCAAATATGGTTTTATCTTCATTGTTGTATCCCATACTCTCAGATAAGGCATTGATTTTTTGGAGCATGTCATTGTTGTTATTGGTTTGTTCTTTCATGGTTTGCTACCTTGCGCATTGAATTTCACACGATCTTGCTTTATTATAACAGATATTTGAAATAGAGTGTGTGATAGAATCTAATTCTATAGAAATTATTTTAAAGATACCAAAACTTACGAGGAATGATCATGACACTGGAAGAACTACAGCAAACCATTAGGGAAGAAGTGGGCGTACTTCTTTATTTCTCTGGAGAACACTGTAATGTATGTCATGCATTGCGCCCTAAATTCAAAGAGCTTTTTGATGCTGAGTTCCCACAGATCAAGCAGATCTACTTAGATGCACATGAAAACCCGGAGATATCGGCGCATTATTCTGTTTTTGCACTGCCTACGATTTTGGTGTTTTTGGATGGAAGGGAGTTTGTGCGTGAAGGCAGGGC
>CAYXZY010000250.1:0-2469 GCA_964469685.1 uncultured Sulfurovum sp.
AAGACGTTTAATGCCGTACAGACGCAAGATACAAGTGGTGTTCCAAGATCCGTTTTCAGCCTTGAACCCACGTATGACCATCGCAAATATCATTCGAGAAGGGATGGTGAGTCTGGGGGTCGGTCCAAGCAGCCGGGAAGCACAAGACAGGTATATCAAGGCGCTTCTTTTGAAAGTGGAACTTGAAGCGGAACATATGCACCGTTATCCGCATGAGTTCTCCGGAGGACAGCGCCAGCGCATAGGCATTGCCAGGGCACTGGCCGTTGAGCCTGAACTGATCATCTGTGATGAGCCTACCTCCGCGCTTGATGTCTCTGTGCGTGCACAGGTGCTGGCTTTGCTTGCAAAACTGCAAGAAGAATCAGGGGTCTCTTACCTGTTCATCACACATGATCTCTCTATCGTCCCAGCCATAGCAGATGAGGTTGCGGTCATGAAAGCAGGCAAGATCGTAGAGCAGGGATTGGTCGAAGAGGTGATGGAGAATCCGCAGCACCCTTATACACAGAAGTTATTGGGTTCCGCACCCAAATTGGAACAATGTGAAACAGATTGATGAACATTCTGTGACAGAGCTTCTGAAGATATTGTCCATCGTGTGAATTTTTTTCATTTTTCAATTCCGATTTTTGATTTTCAAGCTATAATCAGCTTTAGCGTGTCACTGGCTTTTGTCCAGGATAGTTAAAAGCCAGTGATATGATGTGTATCTAGAGAGCTTAGATGCGATCTTATATTTAAAGGAAAAAATATGCCATTATTAGACAGTTTTACAGTGGATCACACCAAAATGAAAGCACCGGCAGTCCGTATAGCCAAAAAGATGAAAACACCCAGCGGTGATGACATCACGGTCTTTGATCTGCGTTTTTGTGTTCCTAACAAAGAAATGCTTTCAGAGAAAGGTACCCATACCCTTGAGCACCTTTTTGCGGGCTTTATGCGAAAGCACCTGAACAGCAAAAACGTAGAGATCATCGATCTCTCTCCTATGGGGTGCCGTACAGGGTTTTATATGTCCGTGCTTGGTCATCCCAAGCCTGAAAAAGTAGCCAAAGCATGGAAAAAAGCCATGAAAGATGTCTTGGGGGTGAAGAGTGAAGCGCAGATCCCGGAACTTAACGTACATCAGTGCGGTACCTTCAAGATGCATTCATTGGAAGAAGCGAAGAAGATCGCGGAGACCGTCATCAAAAGAGGCATAGGCAAGATGAACAATAAAAAGCTTAAAATGAGCAAAAAACAGCTCAAGCATGCCAATCAACACTAAGCCTTTCCATCCCAAAAAGGATCTGGTGCTTTGTGAGGATGGCAGCCATACGCTCTATTCTCATGATTTTGATGAGCCCTATCATTCTACCAAAGACGGGGCTTTGCATGAAAGTCTTGAAAAGCACGTCAAGCCTGCCCTGGGCATTCAAAAAAACAAAGAAAAGCTGGTCATTTTAGACATCTGTTTTGGGCTGGGGTACAACACCTTCTCCACACTTTACTACATCAAAAAACATAAGCTCAAAACAAAAGTACATATCTTGTCCCCCGAATTTGACGAAGCACTTGTGCATTCCCTGGAACATTTTACTTATCCTCAGGAGTATGCATCCATAGCCCATATCATTCAAACGGTCGCCAAGGATTTAAGGTACGAAGATGAACAGTTCAAGATTGAAGTACTACTTGGAGATGCAAGAGAAAGTATTAGGGGTCTGACCTCAAATGATTTGTTGCAAGGCAATGAATCGTTTGCGGGTCTGACCCCACTTAAAGAAAAAATAGACATCATCTACCAAGACGCCTTCAGCCCTGCACATAATCCCCTGTTATGGACCAAAGAATGGTTTGCAGATGTGAGAGCTGTTGCGAAGGAAGATGCAGTGCTTACTACTTATTCTACGGCTGCAGCCATACGTTTGGGACTGTATGAAAATGACTTTTATCTCCATATACACAGAGCAGAAAAAATGCGCGACTCCACAGTGGCTTCACGCAAGAAGTTAGAAGGGTTCGAATATATTGATATGGAACTCAAAAAAGTTCGCAATACACAAGCCAGAAGCCTGAGGGATGGAGATTTTTTAGTAGATATGGACAGTTAACCACACCGTACCTTTTTGTGTGTGAACAATTTGGTGCGCTGTGCGTGCAGGGATAAAAAAAGTATCCCCTTTTAGTAATCTCCTGGTTTTATTTTCTATGAGCAATGCAGCTTCGCCCTCAATGACTACCAGCCATTCATCTTCTTCTTGCACATACTCTTTTTTATCAAGCGTGTCAGAACTTACGATGTGATTGATCTTGACATTTTTGTGTGAAAGCAAGGTGGTGAGGGTTTCCCCGCTTTTTGGAGTCGTATAGTCATAAATATTCATGGTAGCTAAGGGTATCGCAGTCAGTATGTCATCTGCATCTGATCTACTTCTTCCCAAGTCATACTTTTTTTACTGTTGCCTCTATGGGCTAAGATGT
>CAYXZY010000251.1:0-2454 GCA_964469685.1 uncultured Sulfurovum sp.
CTTCGTATGTTCCTGCCAGTGCAGAACCAAGCATCACACAGCTTCCACCCACAGCAAGTGCTTTGGCTACATCACCGGAGTACTTTATACCCCCATCGGCAATGACAGGGACACCTGCTTTGTTCGCCACAAGTGCCACTTCATCGATAGCAGAGATCTGTGGGACACCCACGCCTGCAACGATACGTGTGGTACAGATAGACCCAGGCCCAATCCCCACTTTCACACCATCAGCTCCCGCATCTATAAGGTCTTGTGCCGCAGCTCCCGTAGCGATGTTACCGGCAATGACATCGACATCAAGCTCTTTCTTGATGAGCTTCACCGTATCGATGATACCCTGTGAGTGTCCATGTGCTGAGTCAAGCACAATGACATCAACCCCAGCTTCTACCAGAGCTTTGGCACGGTCAAGCTGCCCTACACCGATCGCCGCTGCGACTCTAAGACGACCGAACTCATCCAAGTTAGCATTTGGATGCTGCTGTTTTTGTTTGATGTCTTTGATGGTGATAAGCCCTATGAGTTTGTCATTGTCATCGACGATAGGAAGTTTTTCTATCTTATGCTTTTGCATCAACTTTGCTGCTTCTTCAAGTGTTGTTCCCTCTTTTTCGGTCACAAGCGGTGCAGCTGTCATCACATCTGAAACCTTAAGGTTCATATCGTTGATAAAACGCATATCACGGTTCGTGATGATCCCTATAAGCGTCTTGTCCTCATCGACAACGGGTACACCTGAGATGCGGTATTCTGCCATCAATGCATCAGCTTCACCCACTGTTGCATTTTTGCCTATAAATACAGGGTCTATGATAATGCCTGAAGTCGATTTTTTTACTTTTGTAACCTGAAATGCCTGTGTAGCGACATCCATATTTTTATGGATCACACCGATCCCGCCAAGTCTCGCCATCGCGATCGCTGCTTTAAATTCAGTGACCGTGTCCATCGCAGCAGAGACAATAGGCACATTCAGTCCAACTCTCTTTGTCAGTTGTGTGGAGATATCTACTTCTTTTGGAAGGACAGTTGAATGTTGTGGTACCAGAAGTACATCTTCAAATGTAAGTGCTCTTTTTTTAATGTTCATAGTGTAGTCCTTATGTTTATTTCGTATAGTTAACTGCTTTTTCCAAACTCACAGCACCGTCAAAAAGTGTTTTCTCGTCAAATGCTTTTGCAATCAGCTGAAGTCCCACAGGCATACCTTCTTCATTTTTGCCTACAGGCAGAGAAATACCGGGCAGACCTGCGAGGTTGACGCCCAGTGTATACATGTCTGACTTGTACATCTCAAGCGGGTCTTCATTGGCGCCTATTTTGGGTGCGACGCTGGGAGCAACAGGCGAAAGAATGAGATCGGCATCTTCAAAGATGGCATTGAACTCGTCGCGTATCAGGTGTCTTACCTTCTGGGCTTTGACATAGTACGCATCGTAGTAACCGCTTGAAAGTACAAAGTTACCGAGCATAATACGTCTTTTGACCTCTTCACCAAAGCCTTCACTTCTTGTATTGAAGTAAAGTTCTTCTGTATTTTTCGCCTCAGCACGCCTTCCGTAACGTACACCGTCATAACGTGCCAGGTTCGTCGCGGCTTCAGCCGTAGCCAACACATAGTAGGTAGCAATGTCATACTTCGTGTTACTCATCTCTTTATGGACGATGTTGTGCCCGGCAGCTTCAAGTTTGGCAACGGTCTCTTGAAACGCTTTTTGCACATCTGCATCTGCTGCTTCTACATACGAGTCAATGACCGCGATCGTCAGTTTTGCATCCGGGTTGAGATTGTTTGCGATATCTTCTATCTCAAAGTCAGCCGATGTCGAGTCTTTGTCATCATGCCCTTTGATGGCATCATACAAGATAGCCGCATCTTCTACATTTTGCGCGATCGGGCCTATCTGGTCAAGACTGGAGGCATAGGCACCCAGACCATAACGGCTCACTCTTCCATACGTAGGTTTCATACCTACCACACCACAGTAGGCTGCAGGCTGTCTGATAGACCCACCCGTGTCAGACCCAAGCGCCGCAATAGCAATGCCACCTGCCACAGCTGCAGCACTTCCACCAGAGCTACCTCCGGGTACTCTGCTTGTATCGTGTGGATTTTTCGTCACTCCATAGTAAGAACTCTCTGTCGTACTTCCCATAGCAAACTCATCCATATTCGCCCGACCAAAAGGCATCATCCCTTTGGATTTGAGGTTGGTGATCACCGTCGCATCATACGGGGCGATGTAGCCTTGGAGTATCTTGGAAGCAGCAGTCACAGACCAGCCTTTGACCTGGATATTGTCTTTAATGAGTATGGGTACACCCGCACCTGCACGCTCAAACCCCACATAGGCATTGAGTCCGGACTCTTTGGCTTTGCTCTCAAGTTCTGCACACAGTGCGATCATCTCTTCATTGGATCTTGTTAATGCTTCTTTTAAAGTAATCACT
>CAYXZY010000252.1:0-2426 GCA_964469685.1 uncultured Sulfurovum sp.
CACCTCATCACTCAAGGTCAGATCCATCGCTTCAAAGATGGGGTCTAACTGCGCTGCACTTGTCGCCCCTATGATGGTAGAAGCCACAAAGTCAAACTGTTTTGACCATGCTGTTGCCAGTGTGACAGGGTGTAGACCTGCCTCTTTGGCTATGTCTACATACTTTGCAGTGGAAGCGAGTGTTTTGTCATTGACAAAACGGGTTGCCATGGCACGCTGTCTGACATTGGGCGAGTTCATATAGTCAGAAAAACGCCCTTTGACATGAAAGCCTCCATTGTATTTGCCACTGAGTACACCACCGCCAAGCGGAGAGTATGGAAGCAGTGAGATATTTTCTTTTTGACACACGGTTGCAAGCTCATCTAAAAACCGGCGGTTAAGCAGTGAAAAGTTGTTTTGTATAGACTCAAAACGCGACAAGCCTAGCTGCTCAGACTTCATAAGTGCTTTGGTTGTACCATACGCTGTGTCGTTAGAGGTACCAAGGTAGCGCACTTTACCGGAGCGTACCAGGCTGTCAAAAGCAGCCATAGACTCTTCTATAGGCACAGAGTTGTCCGGCCAGTGCATTTGGTAGAGGTCTATGTAGTCTGTTTTAAGCCGTCTTAAACTCCCCTCCACTGCACGCTCTATGTGAAACCTGTCTATCGCCGTCAAGCCATGACGGATGGGTGGTACAAACCAACCATTGGCTGCACCTGCCACTTTGGAAGCCAGTATGATGGAGTCTCGAGGCTTCGTCTGCATCCACTCACCTACTATCTCTTCGGTTAGGCCGGCCAGTTCACCTGATGGTGGTACAGGGTAAAGTTCTGCTGTATCAAAGAAGTTAATGCCTCTTTCATACGCCTTGTCCATGATGGCAAAAGCCTCTTTTTTGTCTGCCTGTGTACCAAAGGTCATTGTCCCTAAACAGATAGGGCTTACTCTGAGTCCTGTTTTTCCAATGTATCTGTATTTCATGGTGTCTCCTTTTAGTCTAAAGCCTGTCAACACAAATGTGTATTACCTTTGATGACATAAAGTTTTGGTATACAACTGCACTTTAAAACTTTTTTCCTTTTTTGAGTTCAGACTTGTATTTATGCGGGATGAGCGTGTCATCGTGTCCATGTTTTTTTCTAAATTCTTTTTCTCTTGGGTCAACCCGCATCACCTGAAGGAACATGTAAACATAGCCACCTACCACAAACACCAAAAACAAAAATGTCCAAAACAATACTACCAGTACATCTGAGTCCATCTCGTCTCCTCTACTCTTTCAAAAGATCCAAAAACTCACCCCTGTTACTGTACCCGACAAACTGATGTATGATCTTCTCACTCTTAGGATCAACAATATAGAGTGTCGGCGTCAATGCTATCTCTTTAAACTGTTTTGGAAAGTTCTTTTTGGAGAAATTAAGCATTAATGGGACGAATTTGGCTTTTATTTTTTTGTCTATCTCGACTTTGGAAAGCATACGGCTTTCAAGCTTCCTGCACCAAGGACAGTAACTTGTACTCATAAAAATAAAAAGCGGTTTGCCTTCTTTTTTAGCCTTGGCAAGTGCTGCACTGTACTCTGTTTCGTAGTGCATATGAGATGCAAAGTTCTCATGTGTAAGGCCTTCTTTTGCTGCAGATGAGTCTTTGTTGTCATCTTTATACTGATAGGCAAACTTTGAGAGCATCTCCTCAACCGTATCCATAAGTTCATCTTCCATATCTTCACTTGCTTTGATCATGTGTATATCAAGATAAGAAAGCGCAAATACTGCTTCTTTTACCCCATCACGCTTCATATACTCAGCCAGTTCCAACTCTACTTTATACGCAACGGTATCGCCCACAGAAAACTTAGAGATGATAAATGCCAATACACGTGAAGGATGGTTGGCTGTGTTGACTTTCAACTCTTTAGACATGTCATACATCTGTTCTAAGATCTCTTCATTGTATATCTCCAGTTCTGGTACCGATGCAACTAAAGGGTCATAGGTATCAACCCCGCTAAGTACGTAAAAACTTTGTGCATAGATCATGATAGTTGTGAGCAAACTCAAGAGTAAGAACTTCATTTGATATCCTTATGGTTTACTATATAGTACTCTAAAGCGTGTATTAGAGACCTTAGAGTCTTCTGTGTGTATGTCATGTGAAAGCTCCACAAGACCTTCCTTGCTGAACCATGCAACCTCATGGGGTTCCATTGGCCAGGGCGGCCCGTCAAATGCAACTTCACGTTTATGTGCTACCAGCAAAAGTGTGCCGCCTTTTGCCACGGTTTTGGCTACAGCTTTTACCATTTTCTCTCTAAACTCCACGGGGAGTGACTGGATGGTAAAGGCTTCAAATACAAAGTCAAACTGTTCATCGTACTCAAATATGTCTTGCTTTTTAAAAGTAATGTTTGCATCGGGGAAACGCTCTTTTGCCAAGTC
>CAYXZY010000253.1:0-2399 GCA_964469685.1 uncultured Sulfurovum sp.
AAGAGAAAATATGAACAATGTACTCAAAAAGTTACTTCTGCTTAGTTTACTTTTTTCCACCTTCTTATTGGGCAGTTTTGATGCTGCTGTAAAGAAACAAAAATTCCTCTCTCCTGAAGAAGCTTTTCATACAACTGCTGTCCTTAACAATGGCGTGATCGAGACCAAGATCACACTTGCAGACAAGATTCATATCTATGAGGATTCTCTCAAATACCGCATTATTTCTCCGTCTTTGCTGGAGCTGGATGTAGACAAGCCCAAGGCACATGAATTTGATGGTGACATGGTGTATGAGAAAGAAGTTTCCGTACACATCCCTCTTTCGCAGATAACATCAAAAGTCAAGGGTGACTTCACGCTTGAGATAGAGTATCAAGGGTGTTCAGACTCGGGGATATGTTATCAGCCTATCAAAAAAAGTTTCTCATTTAAGGGCAGTGAACTGGGTACGTTCGACAAGATAAAACAATTGGTCAAAGAGGGCAATGCCGCCAAGATCGTAGATGTCCTGGTCAATGAAAGTTCACTGTTTGTATTGTTCCTCTTCTTTATCTTTGGGCTTTTGCTTTCACTTACACCGTGTATCTTCCCTATGATCCCGATCCTCTCTTCTATCATTATTTCTCAGCAAAGCGGGAACAAAAAGCCTTCTATGGCTCAGGCATTTTTTACATCGCTTGTCTATGTGCTTGCTATGGCATTGACCTATACGGTCGTCGGATTGGTTGCGGGACTCATCGGTGCAGACCTGCAGGCTGCGATGCAGAACCCTTGGGTACTTTCTGTCTTTTCATTGGTTTTTGTGGCATTGGCGCTTTCGCTCTTTGGCTATTACGAGATTGGTCTGCCGGCTTCCTGGCAGTCCAAACTTACCAAAGCCAGTGATGAAGCCCAGGGCAAAGGCGGCATACTTGGTACGGCTATCATGGGTGCACTCTCTGCGCTTATTGTGGGGCCATGTACGGCGGCACCTATCTCTGGTGCGGTGATCTTCATTTCCCATACAGGTGATGCACTGCTTGGAGGGTCGGCACTGTTTGTCATGAGTCTTGGTATGGGGATGCCTCTGCTTCTGGTAGGTCTGGGAGCCGGTAAATTCATGCCTAAACCTGGAGGATGGATGACGCGGGTCTCACAAGTGTTTGGTGTGATGATGTTGGCGCTTGCCATCTTTATGCTTTCTCGCATCCTGCCCGGTGGTATGACGATGATGCTGTGGGCGCTTCTGTTCATGGGTACAGCCATTTATATGGGTGTCTTTGACAACAAAGAGGGTGAGGGGGCTACAAAGCTTTTTAGACTTTTGGCACTGACATTCCTGCTCTACGGGGCTTCTTTGTTCATAGGTGCCCTTTCAGGCTCTACTTCTGTGCTTAGACCCTTTGCGAAATTTACTTCTACAAGCAGCATTGCTGCACCAGTGGAACATAGCGACAAGTCGAGTCACTTGGGATACTCAGTAGAAAGACTCATGAAAGAAGTAAAAGCCTCAGACAAACCAGTCGTTGTTGACTTCGGCAAAGACTCATGTACTGCCTGTACAGAACTCGAAGAGATCACTTTTCCTGACCCGCGCGTGAAAGAAGAACTGAAACGTTTTACTTTCATCAAGGTAGACCTTACTGCAAACAGTGAAGATGACAAAGCCCTTCTCAAAGAGTACGGACTCTTCGGCACACCGAACATCATCTTCTTTGGGACAGATAACAAGTACAAACCTGAAAAGTCACTGACAGGGTTTGTACCACCAGAGACTTTTGCGAATCATTTGAAGGGGATTAGCAAATAATCATAAACTCCAAATTTGACAAATGTACCGTACTACGGTACAATAGGAAAAATTACAAAAGGAGCTTCGATGACGCTATCAGTCAATCAATTTAGAGCCAATCTTAAGCACTATGTAGACAATGCAGTAGATAACCATGAGCCTCTTACAGTGAGTCGTAAGAATGGTGAAGCTTTTGTCGTGTTATCCCTAGAAGATTATAACCGTGAACAAGAGACACTGCATGTACTTAGTAATGACTCGCTCATGCAACAGATAGCAGACTCTTTTGAGACATTCAAAGAGGGAAAAGGCTATAGCCCTACAGCCGATGAGATAGACCTAGGGAGTGATGTGTAGTGCGTTCGCTGGTATTTGAGGGAAATACTTGGGAAGCTTACGAAACACTCCGCCAAAAAGACAAAGTCTTACATAAGAACTTACAAAAGATACTCAAACAGATGTTGCGAGATGACCCTGCGCAAGGGTCTGGAAAACCAGAAAAACTCAAGCACGCTTTAGCCGGACTTTGGTCAAGGAGACTCTCCCAAAAAGACAGGCTCATCTATGCCTTTAATGAAAAGTCCATTCACATATTTGCCATAGGCGGGCATTATGATGATAAATA
>CAYXZY010000254.1:0-2395 GCA_964469685.1 uncultured Sulfurovum sp.
CTCCCATAGATGGCGCCGATTGCGGCATATACCCAACCGGACCAACTTCTATTTTCTTTGACATATTTGATTCTCCTTAATAAATGTTATCAAAAATGATTTGACTTCAGCTTATAAGCTAATGCATCCTATCTAAAATATATATATAATCTCATGAAATTGATCATATTTATATTTTAAAACCTAATAAGTGTGTAATATAGTAATTATTTATTTACCTTATTTACCTCTGATTTTGTATAACCGATTGCCATAAACTACACTTGCGCAAGCTACACTTGATTGTACAGGTGATTCACTTTTTGTCTGTATAGTTTTTTATCTGAATTATGCAAAATCCTTATAGTTCCAATCTAATATGAATACTTTAAAGAGGCATTAATATCGTATTTATTACTTTCTGGATTCAATCCTATGTGTATAATCTTCACATTTTAATGATGGACTGAAAGGCACATTTGATACTTTTTTAGATGTATTAATAGATAGCCTTGGTAAATTTATTCGTCAATTTTACCGATGTGGCATTGCATTTCCAGTGCAACAAACAGTACGGACTTATGTGCATACGTCTGTTTCTTTGCTTCGCTAGCATATCACAATGGATTTGATTTCGGTGAACTCTTCTAGCGCCCATTTTGGACCTTCCCTTCCCACACCTGAAAGTTTAGATCCCCCATAGGGCTGTACATCAAAACGTAATGTAGGAATGTCATTGACAACGACACCTCCACACTCAGCATCATCAATAAATCGTTGGGTGATCTTCAAATCGTTGGTAAATATGGAAAACTGCAGTCCGTAAGGAGAGTCATTCATTTTTTCTATGGCTTCATCATAACCAGTCACTTTTACCAACGAGACAATGGGAGCAAATACCTCTTCACAAATGATCTTCATATCATCTGTCACATCTGCCATCACTGTAGGCAGGAAAATGTTTTTGTCCTGACTTCCCCCTGTCAATGCCCTGGCTCCTTCGGATACAGCCGAAGCAATCCATCCATTGGCTCTTTCTTGTGACTCTTCATCGATAAGTGGTCCAAGAAATGTTTCTTCATCATAAGGGGAGCCTACTTTTAGCTTGTGTGTCTCTTCGGTCATATATCTGGCAAAATCCTCATAGACTGCTTCGTTGACATAAATGCGCTGGAGCGAGATACACACCTGACCGGAATTGTAAAATGCCCCAAAAGCACATCGTGCAGCTGCCAGCTGCAAGTCAGCAGATGCATCAATATATGTTGCTGCATTTCCGCCAAGTTCCAAACTCACTTTTTTGATCCCTGCCTGTTTGGTAATGATATTGCCAACTTGTACAGAACCGGTAAAGCTGATGACCCTGGGTATATCTGAGGTCACCAATGCCGAACCTACCTCAGCATCTCCATACACCACTGAAAGTGCATCTTTTACCGCATACTCCGATTCAATAAAGAGTTTGGCAAACATATAGGCTACCATCGGTGCTTCCGGTGTAGGCTTGAGCACCACAGCATTGCCTGCCCCAAGTGCCGGTGCTATCTTGTGCGCCACAAGGTTCAAAGGAAAGTTAAATGGTGTGATACAGGCCACCACCCCTACTGGCTCACGCCTAAAGTACGACAAGGTTTTTTTGCCACTTGGCATCACATCCGTAGGTATGGTTTCCCCATGCAGGTTTGCCAACTCCATAGCTGTGAGCTTGACTGTCTCTACACAACGCTCAACTTCTATACGGGAAAAGGCTATAGGCTTTGCCACTTCCCTGGCCAACATCAAGGCAAAATCCTCTTTTTTCTCAGAGAGTTTTTTTGCAACATCTTCCAGCCACATAATGCGTTGTGAGAGCGGTGACTCAGCAGCACTTTTTGCAGCAGATTTGGCTATTTTGAGTGCTTTGATCGTATCTTCGGTATCACATACAGGTGCGGTACTCACTGTCTGCTTGTCAAAAGGACTTTTTCTCTGTTGTTGTGCTGACTTGTTCTCTTCTGTTGAACCAAAAAATATCTTGGCTTGTGCTATATCTGACATCTCATGTCCTTGTATAAAATTATTAGATTATAGCAAATTAGGGTTAGAAACTATTTTATACCGAAGAATTACCTATGTCCACCCATAACATCTCTTGCATTTCTCACAGGCTAGGCACTCTTTTGAAGACCTAGCCATAGATAAGACTTGTAAACCTCTTGTACAATCTTAACATTTGGAAAACCCCTGTATGAGTGTCTAGGATTTTTAGTGTTGCCCATATTTTTATAAAAACTTTTCTTTATTATATACTGGGACAGTGTATCCAAAAGTAGGGTACAGAATATTCTGATCAAGCTTTTGGACACCAAATCACTGTTCTTCTACCCTACCGTAATGTCTTCAGATGCTTTTTTGAAGTACTCTTGTCCCGCTTTAC
>CAYXZY010000255.1:0-2394 GCA_964469685.1 uncultured Sulfurovum sp.
CATCAACTGCAAACTCACATTCCCTCTAAAATGGTTCTCATTCACCGTATAGACAA
Source organism: uncultured Sulfurovum sp. (assembly GCA_964469685.1). Lineage (GTDB taxonomy): Bacteria > Campylobacterota > Campylobacteria > Campylobacterales > Sulfurovaceae > Sulfurovum. The sequence continues at coordinate 57 of CAYXZY010000255.1, forward strand.
TATCTGCCTTTGAGCCAACCTCATACACTTCACGTGTCTTAAACTGCACACCGGCCATCACTATGCCCTCCTGTGCAAAAGAAAAACGCAGGTGTTCACCCTCTTTACCCATAGTATCTGCCTGGAGAATAACTACGTTCTTTGAGATGAACTTGGGGGTGGGGTTGCCTTGTCCGTAGGGTTCATACTTTTTGATGAGTTGTGTGAGCTCAAAAGAGATGTCTTTAAAATGAAGTTCCCCTACAATGTCCGGATCTTGCGCTTCTTTGATGTAGTTGCCTTCGGCATAATTGTCTTGCAACTGTTTTTTAAAGGCTTCCAGATGCTCATAACGCAAAGACAGGCCAATAGCTGCCTGATGTCCTCCAAACTTCTCTAAGTGGCTTCTACAGCTGTCAGTAATAGCAAACAGATCACACGCGCCAAAACTTCTACCACTCCCTTTGAGTATGCCCTCACCGTTGTGTGAGAGTACAATACAGGGTTTTTCATAGTGTCTTGCCACACGTGCCGCTACAATGCCTACCACCCCTTCATGCCACTCTTCGCCTTCTACAACAATGACGTCATGGCTGGCGTTTGCTTGTGCCAAGGCTTGTGTAGTGATCTCTTGTTCTGTAGCCTTTCGGGCATTGTTAAAGTCTACCAAACGCCCCAGTCTGACCCTGGCATCATAAATGTTCGTTGAAGCCAAGAACTCTACGGCGTACTTGGCATCGTCCATGCGACCTGCGCTGTTGAGCAGTGGTGCCAGGAAAAACCCTATGTCTTCTGCACCCAGTGATTCTTTTTGGCTGTGTTCCAAAAAAGCTTTGATGGCAGGTCGTGTACTTTGGTTGAGTGCTTTTATCCCCGCATTGACCATCGCTCTGTTGATATGCTGCAATGGCATCATGTCTGCGATGATGGCAATGGCAGTAAGCTCCATATAGGCCATCATATTGATCTTGATACCCAGTGCATTTTTGAGTGATGCGATGAGATACCAGGCTATCTGTGCCCCACAGACATCAGCGTAGGGAAAGCCACAGGCTTCCTGCTTCTGATCGATGATGGCATAACATTCGGGTACTTCAGGTGCCAAAAGGTGATGATCGGTGATGATGAGCTCTATCCCCTCTTCTTTACACAGTTTGGCTGCATACACCGCAGAGATACCGTTGTCTACAGTGATCGCGAGATCTGTTCCCAGGATACGGGGTATGATGTTGGGTGAAAGACCGTAACCGTCTCTAAAACGGTTGGGGATGATCCACTCAATAGGATAGTCGATCTCTTCAAAAAAAAGTTTCATGAGTGTCGTGGAAGTAACACCGTCTACGTCATAGTCGCCTACAATGGTTATTTTTTCTTTATACTCTATGGCTTTCACAATACGGGCTGTAGCCTTGTCCATATCTTTGAATGCGGAAGGATTTGGAAGGTCTTTTAAAGTGAGAAACCCTTCTTTAAAACGCTTGTTTAGAAGTGTTTCTAACGCATCAAGCGTTAATGGTGTGACCATTATGCTTCTGTTTCTGAGTTATGATGCGCCATAGAGGCCTCAACAAAAGCCAAGATCGCAGGGTTGGCATTTTGTAATCTTGAAGTAAATTCCGGGTGAAACTGTACCCCCAGGAACCAAGGATGGTCTTTGACCTCCACAGCTTCAATGAGTCCATGAGACTCACCGGTGATATCCATACCATGTGATTCAAACTGTTCTCTGTATTGAGGGTTTGCTTCATAACGATGTCTGTGTCTCTCATAAATGATAGAGGCATCATAGGCTTTTCGCAGGTTTGAACCCTCTTTTGTCTCACACTCATACTCACCCAGTCTTAGCGTACCGCCCATGGCAGATTTTGAGGTACGTATCTGTTTGGCTCCGGCTGCATCGATAAATTCATCAATAAGGTAGATAATAGGTGCAGAGGTTGTTTCATTGAATTCCACCGAGTTTGCATCTTCAAGGCCCAGTACATTACGTGCGAACTCCACCATGGAAAGCTGCATACCCAAACAGATACCCAGAAATGGTACTTTGTTCTCTCTGGCGTATTGGATAGTGGCTATTTTACCTTCGATGCCACGCTCTCCAAAACCGCCGGCTACAAGTACGCCGTCACAGTCATTGAGATATTTTTCAGCACCGTCTTCTTCGACTTTCTCCGAATCTACCCATTTGATATTGACACGTGTATCCAGATGTGCGCCACAGTGGATCAAAGCTTCAGTCAAAGATTTGTAAGATTCTTTAAGATCAAGATACTTTCCTACAAAGGCTATTTTCATCTCATGACTTGGTTTGATGATCCTGTTTACCAGTGTTGACCACTCATCCATCTTTGGTTCACAG
>CAYXZY010000256.1:0-2375 GCA_964469685.1 uncultured Sulfurovum sp.
TTCAGCGATGGTCAAACATGACTGGCAGGTCTTTTTCAAAAACCACGACATGCCCGAGTGGGAGGCCAGAGCAAAAAAAGTAGCCCAGAAGATCCATATGGCCACAGCATGGCTGGATGACAACACCGAGTTACAAAACCTGCTCAAGGAAAAAGGAACGATGTCGGACAAAGCAGTCACCTACCATGACCCTTGCCATGCCAGAAAAGTACAGGGCATCTACGAACAGCCCCGTAACCTGCTCGCACCGAACTACCCTATGGTGGAGATGTCTGACTCTAACCAGTGTTGCGGCTTTGGCGGGGTGACCATGCAAACCGAGAAGTTCCATTTTGCCGAGCTTGCAGGAAAGCCCAAGGCAGCGATGATAAAAGACACAGAGGCACACTATGTCTCTGCTGAGTGTTCTGCCTGCAGAATGCAGCTTTCTGAAGCACTGAATAATGCAAACGTAGAGACCATCTTTAAAAACCCTCTGGAGCTGATAGCCCAGTCGCTAAAGGACTAAGCTTTTTCATCTGACTAAGTTTTTTTCATCGGTATGATCATGAAGATATTTTGCTCACCTTCATGCTTGTACCCCAGTCTGTATCCTAACTTTTCCAAGATACTGTGCACAATGTAAAGCCCCAAGCCAAACCCCGAACTGCGTTTTTCTGCCTGTGAGAACGGCTCAGTATAATATGACAATGGGTTTTCCAACGCTTTACCTTCGGAGATGACTTCAATCATATCCTGCTCAGTACGCAATACAACAGGCGAACCATTGGATCCGTACTTCATACCGTTGTCAATAAGATTTTTAATGACCAGTGCCATCAGTTTCTTGTCTGTCGTGAGTGCCATGTCTTTAATGTCCACTTCTATGTTGGCATTGTGCGCCATAAGGAGATCTTTACTTTCATTGATGATCTCAGACAGCATCAAGTATTCAAAATCCGGTTCAAAACTCTGCGTGGTCACACGTTCTATCTGTGCAAGTTCAGAAATGAGTTCATTCATCCGCTCAAAAGCACGTACAAGTACTTTTTTGATCTGCTCATCCTCCAGCATCTCTACTACGATACGACCTTTGGTGATGGGTGTTTTCAGCTCATGCATCAAATTGCGCATGAAAAGATTTTTTGAAGCACTGAGCTCACGTATATGCATGATAGCATCATCAAAACTCTTGGCTATCTTTCCTATTTCATCATCATAAAGATAGGTAATACGTGTTTGCATATCGCCTTTGGCAAATCTTTGTATCTGTTTGTGCAGTTTTTTCAGAGGTGAAAGCTTTTTAAGAATGGCGATATACAACACCAGTATCAGCGCAATAAGAAAAACACCTATGGCAACAGCGTACTCAAAGTTGTAGTTCTCATTTTTATCATCTTCGAGCAACAGGTTGTATTCCATACGCTGCACATAGATATAGTGTTTGTCATCTATGTCAAATACCCGCACCTGCCCTGCTGAAGATCCGCCTGTAAAAAGGGTATTTCCCCGTTTTTGGATCTCTTCTTTTAAAGCCTGTATTTTCCCCTGAGGTACAGGCTTGACCTGCAGATCAGTATACAGTTTCTCGAGCGCTTCTTTGGTTGGGCTTTGCTGCAATTTTGAAAGAAAGGTAATGGAGACCAACTGATAACGCTTAAACTCTTCTATCTTCTGCCTGTCCTTGTCCCAGGAATAAAAAAGCATGAAGGTGGCTATGAGGATAATGATAGCCACAGAAAAAAGAATATGAATAAAAGTCGTTACAGATAAGTTTCTCATACGCGGTCTGTTAAAAGGTATCCTACACCACGGATGGGCTTGATATAGACATTGTCCGGATCGATCTTGGCTATTTTCTGCCGAATCCTTGAAATAATGACATCAATGTTCTTAATGGAAGAATCATCATCAATATGTTCACTCTCATACAAAAGTTGTTCTCTGGAGACTGAACCGTTCTTATGCTGTATAAGCATCAGCAAAATATCATACTCTGCAGCAGTCAGTTCCAGTGAAGCACCTTTAAATCTGATCTCTCTGGCTTTGGCATCAGCCACAAAAAGCTCTTCTTTCTTCTCTTCTTTTTCTTCTACGGCATGTGTACGTCTGAGTATCGTTTTGATCCGTGTCACCAGCTCTCTTGGATCATAGGGCTTAGGCATATAGTCATCTGCCCCGCGTTCCATACCGATGACCTTGTCGGTGATGTCATCCCGCGCGGAAGAGATAATAATGGGAATGTTGCTTATTTCCCGTATCTTGGGGATGACCTCCAGTCCGTCCATACCCGGCAAGGTCAGATCCAGGATGACCAGATCAAAATCGTGCTGTGTCAATAATGACAATCCAATATACGGATCCTCTGCGCCGATCACTTCCATATCATACTTGGT
>CAYXZY010000257.1:0-2374 GCA_964469685.1 uncultured Sulfurovum sp.
GTAGGGGGTAGGACTCTTTGATCTCGCCTTCCCAGACATAATCGTGGATGACCTCAGTGCTTACATAGGTGTTGATGTTGTTTATGAGCAGTGTGCAAAAACGTTTTTCTTTGTATCGTAATGCAATGGGTTTGCGATCATAGAGAAAAACTTCTGCATGCAGGTCATACATGAGTTCATCGGACAACAGGACAGTCTCTTTTTTGGGAATGGACAAGAGGTTGTCTACGCGGATCTCCAACTCTTTTAGGTGAAAAGGTTTTTTGATGTATTCACTGCATCCGTTTTCAAAAGCGGTTGAGAAATTTTCAATTTCAAGGGAAGCAGTAATGATGATGACAGGCGTGTGAAGATCTTTTTTCCTGATATGCTTGAGCAGCTCCAGGCCGTTGACTTCAGGGATGTTGATATCGATGAGATAAAGATCGTAATGATGTGCATCTATCTTGGACATGGCTTCCAGGCCTTCTTTGGCACTGTCCGTTCTAAATGTTTTGAGGGCAAAAAACTCATTTAACGTCATATTGAGCTGGACATCATCTTCTATAATTAGGACTTTCATACAGAAGTATAGTGTAAAAGATGTTAGACTTTTATGTGTTTAAAAACATAGCTGAATCTGTTGATATTGTTTTCTGATGCTGCTGCATACGCGATGCCGTTCTTCTTGCAAATACTTTTTACCATGTGCAGACCAAGACCCAGGCTTCTCTTGGCACTGTGGTTCTCTGTATAGTTCTTGTCAAATATCATCTCTGTGTTCCTGATGGGTTTTCCTTCAGAGACAAAGGTCAGGATAATACGGTCGTCCTCTGCCTTCAGGGAGACCGTGATGTCACTTTGGTCTTTGCTGTGCTTAATGGCGTTGGAGAGGTTGTTGTCTACGATCCTCTCGAGCTCGGTGTCGTTCATGTTGATCCAGAGATCCTCATCAATATCGGTGATAAATGTTTTTTGGTTGACCTGCGCGATGACCTCAAAAAAGTCAATCCTCTCTTGAACAAAACGAGATAAGTGTATGTTGACAGGTTTGTAGGTCAATGCATTGTTGGAGATGATGTAGGCCAGATCTTCATAGGAGTTTGACAGTACATTGATGGCAGAGTGGATCTGCTTAATGTAGGTGGAGTCATGCAGTGCATGTTTCATCTCAAGCAATGAGGTGTTGGTCATGATGACCGTAAGAGGGGTTCTGATCTGGTGTACCATGTCAGCGATGAACTGCTTGTTCTCCTCTAAAAGGTCCTGGTTGAGCCTGATCAGTTTTTTGATCTGTTCTTCCTGGGCATAGTTTTTTAAGATCAGGATGATCTGTGAGATATAGAACAAGAACAGCATGATAGAAAGTATAAAACGAAGAGGGGTGTCCTGCAGCGCCGTTGTGACGACGAGTGGCAGCACAATGATGCTGATATACAAGACAGCAAGACGGTAGTCCGAAGAGAGGGAGATAGCCGCCCCTGCAGTCAGTCCAAGCAAAGAAGATAGGATAAAGATCTGATAGTAGGGATCCAGATACGGGGTAAATCCAAATCCAAGATATGAGACCACCACACCGGTGACAATGGCAAGTATGACAAATTTGACATACCATTTTTTAAGCGTATACCTGTCGGGGTCTTTTTTGAAGACCCGTGCATCATAGATCCTGACAAGCGAAAGCACCACCACAGAGGCAGACCAGATCACAATGTCATAAGAGAGCTCAGAGTACAAGGCAAAACTGAGTATGACAGCAAAGACAATAGCAATCGTAAGACTTTTTTCCGAGAGCGAATAGAGTGTGTTGATGGTGGAAGCCGATGCATTCCACTGTAGGTTTTTTACGTTCATAGTGCATTATACTGCAATAGGATTAAGATTTAAGATAAATTTAAGTTAAATATGACAGAAATATGACATCAAGGTGTTAAAATATGCCTGGGAAAAAGAATGGTACCATACCTTTTTGGGGAGGGTAGCCGTACCGCTCACTGACACATGCTGTCTATAACACTTTCATATCTTACTCTTTACTGTTGATCATCCATTGTGAAAACACATTGATATAGTTCCAAAAACTCTGAATATTTTCTTCTGTACTCAATTTGTCTTTGACTATAGGCTGAAGGGCTTCTTCGAAGGTGACCAGCCAATGCAGCCTCGCATGAGGCGTAATGCGAAAGGGTGCATGTCTTTGCCGCATCTGCGGGGCGCCTCTGTTTTGGTTGAAATAGGCAGGGCCGCCACAGATCTGTATGAAGAAGTCTGCAGAATGCTGTCCTGCGATCTTCATCTCTTCCTTGCTTTGGGGGAACAACTCTTTGATAGGACTCTCAAAAAGCCCCATATAAAATCTGTCGAGCAGGTCACGCATGCCCTGTTCGCCGATATC
>CAYXZY010000258.1:0-2353 GCA_964469685.1 uncultured Sulfurovum sp.
AGAGTCTGTTTATACTGTCAAATATTCCTTTTGGAAAAAGTGACAAACTTTCCTGTAAAGACTTGTACCCTATCAGAAGCAAGGTAAAGCTCAATGATACATTTGCACTTTCAAATGAAGCCTATCGTAAACGTATTGAAAGCACCCAAAAGGCTGTTGAGCGCTATAGTTCCAGCATAGATTCTATAGATATCTCAACACAGTACACCAAAGAGTTGGATATGGACAGATATACCGTCGGTGTGTCTATCCCGCTTAATTTTACTTCATCAAAAAATGAACAAGAACGCGTAGCTGCGATGTATGAAAATACAAACATAACCCTGAAACATGAACAGAATATGCGGGAAAAGAAAAGTCAACTCTCGCAATTACGATCGCGTCTTAAAAGCACTACCACGACACTCAGTTCACTTCAAAACATGCTTCAGAACTATCAAAAGAACCTTTTACCTTTGATGAAAAAAAGTTACGACCTTGGCGAAACTTCAGTGATCGAGTATCTGCTCAACAGACAAAAATCCTATGAACTCAGACGAGAGATATTAAACACGCAAAAGACATACTACAGCCTACTATTTGAACTCTATACACTTAGCGAACAAAAGGATCACAAATGATTAAAGTTACCCTTTTATATGCCCTTGTATCTTTGACGGTACTCTTGGGCCAAACTGTTCATCTGACGAAAGAACAGATAGCCAGTTGGCAGATCAAAACAGAAAAGCCGCAAACTGCCAAAGAGCTTCCCTTGGGAGAATTCATCGTTGAAGCAGTGACACCCCCATCACTCCTCTACACCATATCTCTGCCTTTTGAGGCAAATGTAAAAAAACTGCATGTGGCAAAATATCAAAAAGTGACCCAGGGTCTTCTGCTTGCTGAAGTGACTGGAACCGAATGGATCTCAATACAGCAACAAGCTATAGCCAATGCAAGTGAGTTTCAATACTTCAACCAAATTGTCAAGCGAAAAAGTATACTTTGCAAAGAAAAGATCATTCCTCAAAAAGAGTGTACCACCGCAAATGCACAGCTTGAGACCTATAAGATCAAAATAGCTGCATCAAAAGCTCTGCTTAAAAGTTTTGGTGCCACTGATGAGATGATAGCAAAACTCTTTCATGACCTTACGCTTTCTCAGACAATGCAAGTCAAAAGCAATGTTACCGGACATATCGTAGCACTCAATGCCACTCCGGGTAAAAGTACCAGCCCTTCTGATGCGCTGTTTATTATCCAGAAGGCAGGACCACTCTGGCTTGAAAGCAACCTGGAACACTCTGTGACCCGTCTGCTTCACACAGGACAGACGATACATATAAGCATGCAGGGTAAAACATTTGATGCCACTGTCTTGCAAATATCGCCGGTTATCAATACCATCAACCAAACCAGACAGGTACGCTTCGCCCTGCCTTTACAGAGTGACCTTCTTGCAGGATTTCGCAGCGCTGCTGCATTGACATTTGAAAAAGAGTCTCTTAAAATTAAAAAAACATCGGTGATTAAAGTGGGAGATGCACAAGTTGTTTTTGTGAAAACAGAAGGCGGATTTAGCACACATACAGTCAATATACTTGCTGAAGACACGACGCACTACTATATTGCACCATCACATGAGCTGCAAAACCATATCGCAGTCTCTTCTCTTGCCATTTTAAAAAACATGTTAGGTGAAGATGATGAATAAGCTCATAGGCTTCGCACTTTCTCAAAGACTTTTTTTCTCCTTGCTTGCCCTGGTACTTCTGGGGTATGGGATAAGAACCTATCAGCAATTGCCTGTAGATGCTTTTCCCGACATCTCACCGACACAAGTGAAGATCATTATCAAATCAAGCGGTATGACCCCCGCAGAGATCGAGTCGCGGATTGTCGTGCCTATTGAAATGGCAATGGTTGGCATACCGCATGAAACAATGCTGCGTTCAATGGCAAAATACGGCTTATGTGACATCACTATAGATTTTGAAGACGGAACAGACATCTATTGGGCACGGCAACAAGTCAGCGAGAGACTTTCTGGCATAAAAGATGCACTCCCTTCAAACATGGAAGGGGGACTTGCACCCATCTCAACACCTTTAAGTGACATTCTGATGTTCACAATAGAATCAGACACACTCACCTTGGAAGAAAAACGAAGTCTATTGGACTGGATCATTTCTCCCAAACTACGCTCCATCAGTGGCGTGGCAGAGGTCAATGCGCTTGGCGGGAAAGTAAAAACCTACGAGATCATACCCGATATCAACAAAATGAGAGCCGTAGGTATTGACCTGGATATGCTCTTTGACGCGCTCAGGATGAATAACCAAAATGATGGTGCAGGTCGTGTTTCACAAGGGGT
>CAYXZY010000259.1:0-2344 GCA_964469685.1 uncultured Sulfurovum sp.
TCTCATATGGGCAGACACACAGGTCTGCCCCTACAAATAACATAAAAGGAGAAACAAATGAACGATTACAGTCAATTGGAAGACAAACTGAACTATACATTTAAAGACAAGCAATTGATTATTGAGGCTTTAACACACAAAAGTTACAAAAAGCCTTACAATAATGAGCGGCTTGAGTTTTTGGGAGATGCTGTCCTGGATCTCATTGTAGGCGAATACCTCTTTGAAAAATTCCCAAATTCCGATGAAGGTATTTTGTCAAAAATACGTGCATCCCTGGTCAATGAATCCGGTTTTACACTGTTGGCAAGAAACCTGGATCTTGGGAACTACATCTACCTCTCCTTGGCAGAAGAGAACAATAACGGAAGAGATAAACCTTCTTTGCTTTCCAATGCCTTTGAAGCGATTATCGGGGCAATATACCTTGAAGCAGGTTTGGAGACCACCAAAAAGATCGCTATCAAACTTCTGGAAGAGGGTCACCCCAAAATAGATCTGCAGTCTCTTTCAAAAGATTACAAAACAGCGCTGCAGGAACTGACACAGGCAAGCCATGGCGTCACGCCAAGTTATGAGATGCTGGGCTCATCCGGACCTGACCATAAAAAAGAGTTTGAGATTGCCATATTGCTCAATGACAAACCCATAGCAAAAGCAAAGGGAAAGAGCAAAAAACAGGCACAGCAAAAAGCTGCACAACTAGCCCTAAAGGAGCTAAAAAAATGAATACTTTTGGAAAAAAGCTGACCTTGACGACCTTTGGCGAATCACACGGGAAAGCGTTAGGCTGCATCCTTGACGGTGTGCCTGCAGGTCTTAGGATCGATGAGGGGTTTATTCAGGCTGAACTCGATAGAAGAAAACCGGGAAAAAGCAAACTTGAAACAGGACGCAAAGAAGCAGACAAGGTTGAAATACTCTCCGGCACCTTTGAGGGGCTGAGCACGGGTACACCCATTGCCATGATCATCTTCAACACCAACCAAAAGTCAAAAGATTATGACAACATCAAAGACCTCTTTCGTCCCGGACATGCAGACTTCACCTACTTTCACAAGTACGGACTGCGTGACTACCGTGGTGGCGGACGCTCTTCCGCACGTGAGACAGCAGCGCGAGTTGCAGGCGGGGCCATAGCCAAACTTATGCTCAAAGAACTGGGCATACAGATACAGTCCGGGCTTTGTGAAGTAGATGGCATCAAAGGAACTGCGCAGGACTTTGACTATGCCAAAACCTCAAAGCTCTATGCACTTGACCCGGCGGTCGAAGCAGCACAGGAAAATGCCATTTTAAATGCCAAAGACAACCATGATTCTGTTGGCGGTGTCGTACTCACTACAGCCACCGGTGTGCCTGTGGGGCTTGGCGAACCTCTTTACTATAAACTCGATGCCGTTCTGGCTGAAGCGATGATGGGCATCAATGCAGCCAAAGCAGTAGAGATTGGTGACGGTGTGGCCTCCACCCATCTCAAAGGCAGCCAAAACAACGATGAGATCACCCTGGACGGCTTTAGAACCAACCACTCCGGCGGTATGCTGGGCGGGATCTCAAACGGTGATACCATCATAGTCAAAACACACTTTAAACCGACGCCAAGTATATTCCAGGAGCAAGATACCGTTACCACCCATAATGAAGAAGTCAAGTGCAACCTTAAAGGTCGCCACGATCCCTGTGTTGCCATCCGTGGTGCAGTGGTATGTGAAGCAATGATGGCCTTAACCTTGGCAGACATGACCCTGCTGAATATGGGTAAAAAAATGGAACATTTAACAACGATCTACAAAGGATAAACAATGCGTAAACTTGGTCTTGGAGCACTTGCTCTGCTTATCGTGGGGGTGATCTATTATTTTACTTCAGGTTCAGCACAACTGACCCAGGAGATAAAAAAACAGGTCAACCATGAACTTGCTATCATTCAAAATGAAGGTTTCTCTGTCCAAAACAGAGAGACAAACAAAAAAAACGAATACTTTGTGATATCTTTTGATGATCCGCAAAAGATTGCCAAATACCTCACGCATAAAGGCATGCAGATCAATGCCAATGACGCAGCATTTCTCAAAGGCTTACAATTTGGCGTAGATATACACTATCTACCCGATACCTACTCCTCTGTTTCACTTGACATGTATCCTGTGGCATTGCCTGAAATGATGGTCACATCCATGACAGGCGAAGAAGATAAAAAAGTGTTGGCTCAGATCCAAAAAATGTTAGAGAAAAAAACGTTCCTGATGCATCTCTCACTCAATAAACTTGGTACAGGTTTCAAGGGATACGCAAAAGACATAGATGAAGTACTGCACATAGATAAAGATCTCAAACTCAC
>CAYXZY010000260.1:0-2339 GCA_964469685.1 uncultured Sulfurovum sp.
ATGAGTTTTTTGTTCATGACACCTTGCAGCCAAAGTGTGAGAGGTTTTTCACTTTCGCGCTGTACCCTGCGCTGTAGTAAGTTAGTAAGTTTCTCTTTGCTGAGTTCCGGCATGAGGTCGAGGCTGAGTTCGCAGTAGTCGAAGTTGGCCAGTCTGGTACTGACTTCACGGCTCAGGTCTAGGATGGCCAGACCACTTATGCCGTAGTTGGTGAAAAGCAGGTCTCCCCTTTTTTCTGTGATGTACTCTCCGTTGGCAGTCAGTTTGGCTAGACCAGCTACTTTCACCCCTGCACAGTTCTTGACCCATGCCTCTTCTGAGCAGAGTTGTACAAGACTTGGATGACGAGGGACGAGAGAGTGCCCCATTTTGGTAGCAAAGGCATATCCGGCATTGGAGCCTCCCAAGTGGGGTGCAGCAGGTGAGCCGGAGGTGATGACAAGTGTTTTACATTTTTGGGTGCCTTGTGATGTTTCCAGAGTAAAGGTGTCATCTTCTTTGTCTACCTGGGTCACTGCACAGTCACAGACTATCTCTACGCCTACCCTTTTGGCTTCATACTCAAGGAGTTCTACCACAGAAGATGCCTGGAGTGACATGGGAAACATTTTTCCCTCTTTGCCCTCGACAAGCTCCAAACCGATGGAGGTAAAAAACTTTTCTACCACAGGAAAGTCATAGCCCTCAAGGACTTTTTCAATAAAATCCGGATTTTGCGAATGAAAACGGTTGGCCTGAATATAGCGGTTATCGATGTTACATTTTCCATTGCCGGAGACCAGTATTTTTTTGCCTATTTTACTGTTTTGTTCCAACAGCGTAACCTGCTGCCCTGCTCTTGCAGCAGTGATAGCAGCCACCAACCCAGCTGCCCCTGCACCGATTATTATCATCTTTTCATTATTCATACAGAAATTATACATTAAATCACGCAAAGCGTGCCTTGTCTCTATGAACGACCTTGTAAGCGCAGCGATTCGAGAATAGAGACGACTTTTGCTTACTTTTCTAGAAAAGTAAGAGGAATAACAACGCCACAAGTAAAATAAAGGGTAATTTAAAAAAACCTAGAGAAAATTTAGATAGGATTACACAAAATATAAAAGGATAAACATGTCAGCATTAGTAGAATTCAGTATGTTCCCCACGGAAAAAACCCAGAGTAAAAGTGCCTTTGTCGCACGTGTATTGGATATTGTAGATCAAAGTGGTCTTGCGTATCAACTGACACCGATGGGTACTATCATAGAAGGCGAAACGGTAGAAGAGGTCTTGAATGTCATAAACAAGGCCTACGAAGAGTTGCAAAAAGACTGTGGCCGCGTCTACAGCTCTATCAAGATAGACTGGCGCGATGGCCCCGTGGGGAGACTTGGCAACAAAGTACACTCCGTAGAAGAAAAATTGGGGCGTAAACTCAACAGTTAACTTTGGCTATAATACGCCTAATTTTTCACTAGGGGTTTTAAATGTGTGCTGAAAAGATACAACGTCTCATACAAGCGAGTATTTTAGGGTTCGTTATGGGGCTTGCTGGTTTAGGAATGAGTGGTGAAGCAGGTATGCTTCAACTTGCTTTTCTTTTACAGTTTGGCATGATGGTCATGTTGGTCATCGCAGGACTTACCGGATGGTGCCCAGGTATCATCATGCTAAAAAAAATATTCCCTCCGTGCGAACAAACAGATAATAAAGGTAATAACTAATGTCAGATATTTCATATAAAGATGCCGGTGTAGATATTGATGCAGGCAATGCCTTTGTAGAAGCGATCAAAAGTGATGTAAAGTCAACTTTTGACAGTAATGTGATCGGAGGTATTGGTTCATTTGCAGGTGCCTATGCCCTTCCGACAGGGTATAAAGAGCCTGTGATACTCTCTGCTACTGACGGTGTCGGTACAAAGCTTATGATCGCCATTGAGAGTGGCAAGCTGGACACTGTAGGCATCGACCTTGTGGCGATGTGTGTGAATGATCTTATCTGTAACAACGGCACACCGATGTTTTTCCTTGACTACTATGCCACGGGGAAACTGCTGCCTGAAAATGCAAAAGATGTCGTAGCCGGTATCGCCGAGGGATGTCGTAGATCTGAGTGTGCCTTGGTAGGAGGCGAGACTGCTGAAATGCCCGGAATGTACTCTGAGAATGACTTTGATCTGGCCGGTTTTGCCGTAGGTATCGCAGAGCGCGCTGAAATGGATACGGTCTCAAATGTAAAAGCCGGACAGATACTTGTGGCCATGCCAAGTTCAGGTATACATTCAAACGGGTACTCCCTGGTAAGGAAGCTCATGTTTGAAAAACTGGGTATGACCCTGGACACCGAGTTTGACG
>CAYXZY010000261.1:0-2338 GCA_964469685.1 uncultured Sulfurovum sp.
TGTTGGCGATCTCGATGATCTCGGGTTTGTTCGTGGTGGCAAGCGGCCGCAGCACAAGTTTGCTGGTTGCCTGGTCAATGAGTGAGAGGTTGCGCAGGGTCTGGCTGCTTACCTGAGCAACGGATTCTCCTGTGAGCAGGGCATCGATGTCCATCTCATCAGCGATCTTTTCAGCAGCCATCAGCATAAGACGCTTGAGTGTGACCCCCATGTAGCTGTTGTGTGTGGATGCAAAGATCTCTGTGAGTACATCATCAAAAGGAACAGAGATGAACTTGACACGATGCGAAGAGCCAAATTTGTTCCACAGGTAAAGGGCTACCTGTTTGACACCGATCTCATGTGCAACGCCACCAAGATTAAAGAAGATAAAGTGTGTTTTGATACCGCGTTTCATGGTAAGGTACGATGCCACAGTGGAGTCAAAGCCTCCGGACATCAAAGAGAGGATATCGCCTTGCGTGCCTATGGGAAAGCCACTCAGTCCGGTATATTTGTGCGTGATGATGTTCAGCTGATTGTTGATCAGCTCCAGTCGTATGGTCACTTCGGGATCATGCAGGTCTACCCCCTTGCTGGGGTAGGTCGCAAGAAGATAGCCACCTACAGTACGTGAAATGTCATTGGAGCTGAAGGGGTGTGAACCGCTGCGTTTGGTGCGTACGACAAAACGTTTGTTCTCGATGCTTTTGTGCATCACCTCACCCACTTTGACTTTGATCTTCTCAAGGGTATCCATAGCGTCAAACTGCAAAGCATCCAGAACAAACTCTATACCGGGTGTGTCAAGCAGAAGTTGTCTTACCTCGATGACGTATGCCACAGGGCAGGTGACCTCTATTTTGTCTGAAAATTTCTTGACACTGATCTCTTCACTCACACGGGAAAGTATGGTTTGCAGGTTGTTGTAGAGCTGTCCTACCATCTGACGTTTGGCCGAAGATCCTTTGACCATGATCTCAGGAAAGAGTTTGAGGATGAATTTTTGCGTTGATTGTGTCGTAGTATGCACTGTAATTGCCTTAGGTGATATGGAGTAGAATTATAGCATACAGGTTTAAGAATGTCATGCAACGTCAGGTTCAGCAGTGCATTTTTGAAACACAACATGCTAAAATAATAGAGTGTATATATAAAAGTTATAATAAAAATAAGTATAATTTATTTTAATTTAAGTTTAGATATGTCATAATACATTATTATCAGATAGATAATTATAAAATATATAACTAAGGATATAACATGAAAAAGATAATTTTATTTGCATTATTCAGTACATTGGCATTTAGTGGATTCTTCAAAGAATCTGAAGTAAAACAAGAACAAGCGCAAAATGAAGAAGCGGCTAGACTTTGTAAAATTTATACAAAAAAAGCAGAAGACTATAAAGCGCAAATGAGAGATGATCAGTTTGCAAAAGCAACACTGAAAAACTATGTGAGACTTGAAAACAAGTACTGTAATACACATAGCTAAAAAACATTGAGGGTTTGCCTTACTGTAAACCCTTGCACGCTTCCTATTTTAAACTTTCATAAAAGACTACCTACAAAATCTCAAAAATTATAATAAAACACGCCTATTAGAAGATAGATCTATGTCTGGAGCAGGGCTTAAAGCAGCCCCATTGCCAATTTGGCTTCATCGGTCATGGAGTCTTGCCCCCAAGGTGGGTCAAAGACAATCTCAACTTCCAGATCTTCCAGACCTTCAAGTCGTGAAGAGATACTTTTGACCAGGTCAATGATCACCTGTGAGAAAGAACAGGTTGCAGACGTCAGCGTCATAGTGATCTTCGCTTTTTTCATCATGGAGACTTCATCGGTCCAGACATCTATGTTGTAGATGAGCCCCAGATCATAGATATTGACCGGAAGTTCAGGGTCGTAGATCTCTTTGAGTTGTGCAATGATCTTTTCTTTCATCTCTTCATCGGTGGGTTGCTTGTCTAGAAATTTTTGTTTCTCGTCAGCCATTTTTTCGTTGATGTTCTTGTTGTTTTCTTCTGTACTCATGGTATTATCCTTGCTCTTTACATTTCTGTGCGTAGCCATAGACCATTTTTAGGAATGCTTCAAGACTCTGCTGGCGTACAGGTGAGAGGAGTTCGACGATGCCCATGTCATGGAGTTTGGCAGGATCAAAGTTGAGTATCTCATCTGCGGGACGATTGGAAAAGATATCCAGTAAAAGGGTAAGCATACCTTTGGCCATCTCCGAGGTACCTTCTCCACGAAGTACCAGTACACCGTCTTTGCATTCTCCACATAACCATGCATCTGACGCACAGCCGTGTACATAGGTGTCATCGTTTTTATCTTCATCGGGCAGGGTGGTA
>CAYXZY010000262.1:0-2323 GCA_964469685.1 uncultured Sulfurovum sp.
GCTACCACAGCAAGGTAAAAAATATCCCAAGCATATTTTTTGATGTCGGTAAAATGCAAATGCAACGCATCGCCCATAAAAATAAGCGGGATACAAAGCAAGATGATCGTGTCAAAATACACAGTCAGGTCAATAGGTACGGCCACAGGTACATACTCATAGATAACATAGGAACCAATAAGCAGTAAAAATACTGACGGGATTTTTAGTTTATTGGCAAGTGCATCTGAGACTATGACTACACTCAATATGGTGATCAATATAATTTCCGGTGCAAAGCTGTGCATAACGCTCCTTTAAAATAATTCTCCGCTGTCTTCAGAGACAGGACGGTGAGGGACTTTCCTTTTGGGATGAAGGGCAGTACCCTTGTCTTCATCGAGGTCATCTTCTATGAGAATGGTTTCCATCAGACCTGTCTCCTGCTCAGGTGAAATGGTCTCGTTATCTTCATTCAAATATTCTTCATAAAGATTTTTCGGTTTATGTACCGTTGGCAGCGGAGAGTTTTTCGTATACAGTTCCCTCTTGCCTTCATACTCTCCCATAAAGACATTTTGGGGGATGTCAAAAGTACGTTTTGTATTCGGGTAGCGTTTGAGCAGTTCCTTAAAGTAGTAGGCAAAAGCCGGTGCAGCCATAGCCCCTCCGGTGGCACCTTTGCCTATGGGTCTGTTGTCATCTCTTCCTACCCAGGAAATCACCTCTATGGTGGGTGAGTAGCCGCAGAACCATGCATCAATGTTTTTGTTGGTGGTTCCTGTTTTACCTGCAAGCTCTATGCCCTCTACACGGGCATTTTTACCAGTACCCCTTTTGACAACATCTTTAAGGATATCTGTCATAAGGTATGCCTGCTCAGGTGTTGTAAAATCCGCTATCTCTTTGGGGCGTGTTTCATAGATGACCGCACCCTCTTTGGCAATGATCTTGCTCACCAGACGCGGTGCTATCATATGTCCTTTGTTGGCAAAGACGGAAAATATCTGTGCCATTTTAAGTGGGCTTAATCCCAGGTTCCCCAATGCAATGGACATATCTTTGGGGATATGCGGTACATCCAGGAATGCCAGTCTTTCCCGTATGGTATTGACGCCTAGGTCAGCCACAAGATTGATGGTTGCAAGGTTGCGTGAATGTACCAGCGCTTCTCTGAGCGATACAAAACCTTTAAAGTTACGTTCATAGTTTCTTGGTGCCCATATTTTCTTTTTACCGTTGACACTGTACTCAAAGGTGCGTGCCAGATCTGTCAGTGGTGTTGCAGGGTTGTACCCCATATCCAAAGCTGTTTGGTAAATGAAAGGTTTAAAGGCAGAACCGGGCTGACGCTTGGTCTGTGTCACACGGTTAAAGGCTGAGCGCTTATAGCTCTCCCCGCCCACCATAGCCAAGATATCTCCTGTACTACTCTCCACAGCTACAAAAGCGGCATTCAGCTTCGATGTTTTGGGGTCTTCTTTATATTTTTTCAATGCTTTTTGATACGAAAGGGTCACGGCATCTCTGGCAATGGCCTGTTGTTTCATATCAATGGTCGTATAGATCTGATACCCGCCTGTACGAATGTCTCCCAACTTACCTTTAAAACGGCGTACCACTTCATCCACAATGTAGGGTGCTACATTTTGCGTGAGGGTGGTTTTGTATACTTTTGGAGATTCTTTGACTGCCTTGAGATAATCGTCTTTGCTGATCCACCCTATGCTTTTCATTCTGTATAACACATTATTGGCACGATTTAATGCACGCTTATAGTGTCTTAAAGGGTTATAAAAACTTGGTGCATTGGGTATGCCTACCAGCATCGCTGACTCTTTCAGTGTAAGTTCATGCAGTTCCTTGTGGAAATAGCCGTTGGCTGCAGTTTTTACACCAAAATAGTTGTTGCCGTATGATATCTCATTCAAGTAGCGTTCAATGATCTCTTCTTTGCTTAACTCGTGTTCTATCTTGAGTGCCAGGATCGCCTCTTTGACCTTTCGGGTAAGCTTTTTTTCATTGCTGAGTAGTTTATTTTTGATGAGCTGCTGCGTCAGTGTACTTCCGCCCTCAACAAATGCACCTGCCTTGATATCTTTGACGATCGCTCTTAGTATCGCATCGGGATTGACACCGTTATGCTCAAAAAAACGAGTATCTTCCATTGCCACCAGACCTTCTACAAGAAATCCCGGTATCTCATCGTAACGTGCATAAAGTCGGTGTTGTTTTTTAAAGACATAGGCCAGCTTCTGACCATTTCTGTCGAGTATGACTGAAGAGGTTTCAGGCTTATAGTTTATGAGTTTATCTGCATCCAGGGTCACCTCTTCATAGATGT
>CAYXZY010000263.1:0-2301 GCA_964469685.1 uncultured Sulfurovum sp.
GCGGTGTATGAAGTAAGATAAATCTATATTTCTCTCCTGATCATTCGTTAAAAATTTTGGAGAGATATAGAAAAAGGAATAATGTATACTGCGTCAATCACAGAGTGTTCTATAGGTAACTTGAGTATAGTTCTTGAAACTCTCATGTACTATATCTATGGAAGACTATTTTATCTGCACTTGTAAAATCTGACTCTCTTCATGTTATAAAAATGTTATCTGTTTTACTTATACTTTCTTATCAAATTGAACGGAGTCATGATATGAAAAATGAAATGTATATATCTGATACTAAGTTGGAGAAATTGGCCAAACGTTTGTCTAGACAGTTTGCTATTTCTAAAGAAGAAGCGTATGAGATCATCTATGAAGAATGGGATCTTGTGGAGACACTCTTTGGTGCGCACAAAAAAGCAAAAGCTGTGTATGAACATTTGGCACTAGAACTAAATGATATCTACAGGATTGCCTAATGCAGCAGCTTAGTGTTGAAAACTATCTGGTCCATCACTATCCCGCAGTAGATAACCTGCCTCAGTTGGCCAAAAAGTTGATCTTTACTACTGTGAAAAAAATGTTCCATGAAAATCAGATCAATACTTTTTTGGCACAAAACGCCAATAAAGATACCTTTAGCTTTGTAGAATCTGTTGTGGAGTATTTTGATGTGGGTATCACGCTCAATAAAAAACAGATGGATCATATACCGGCCTATGGACGCGTGGTGATCATTGCCAATCACCCGTTGGGCGCACTGGATGCTATGGCATTGATCCATCTGCTAAAGGATGTGAGAAAAGACATCAAGATCGTTGCCAATGCTTTTTTGGGTCAATTTGAGAACCTGCAGGAACTGGTCATTCCTGTGGATAATATCACTGGAAAAACAACCAAGTCAACACTGGAAGGCATCTATAAGGCGCTGAACAATGAAGAAGCGGTGATAATATTTCCTTCTGGGGAAGTCAGTAGAGCCAGACCGAACGGGGTAAGAGATACGGCATGGAAGTCCGGTTTTTACAAAATAGCAATGAAAACGCAGGCACCATTACTTCCCGTCTATATTCACGCAAAAAACTCAAAAAACTTTTATTTGCTCTCGATGCTGAACCGTTCTTTGGCTACAGCGACATTACCGCATGAGATGTTCAAGGCCAAAGGCAAAGAGATAGGTTTTACGATCGGCAATCCCATACCCTATGAAAGTTACCATATGCCCAGCCTGCCGCAAAAAGAGACGGTAAAGCTTCTGAGAAGACATTTTTACAGGGTGGCCAAGGGTAAAAAAAACATTTTTAAAGTACAAAAAGGGATCTCTCAGGCAGAATCTCCCAGTGACATTAAAGGGGAGTTGAAACATGGCAAACTTCTAGGGGAGACAAATGACGGTAAAAAGATCATCCTGTATGAAACAGAAGTACTAAACTGTGTCATGAAAGAGATAGGACGTTTAAGAGAGATCAGTTTTCGTCATGTAGGTGAAGGCTCCGGAGAGAAAAGAGACATAGACAGTTATGACTTCTACTATAAGCATCTGGTCATATGGGATGAAGAAGATCTGGAGATTGCAGGGGCGTATCGTATTGGTGACTGTCAAGAGATCGTTGATGACTTTGGCAGTGAGGGGCTGTATACCAGCACACTGTTTAGGTTTTCTGCGGATTTTGAAAGGTATTTTGCACAGGGGCTTGAGCTTGGAAGAAGTTTTGTGCAGCCAAAGTACTGGAACAGCAGAGCACTAGACTACTTGTGGCAGGGTATAGGTGCCTATGCTGCGGCACATCCACATATTCGTTATCTTTTTGGGCCTGTCAGCCTCAGTGACAGTTTTACGCCACAGGCAAAAGCACTGTTGATCAATTTTTACAGTCTCTACTTTGGCACAAAAGAGGTGTCTGTAAGGCATAAAGCGCCTTACAAAATGCCTCAAGAGATGCAAAACTACTGTGAAGAGATCTTTTGCGGACATGACTACCGTGCAGACCAGAGGGTACTTAAAGAAGAACTCTCTTTGATGGGCTACACTATCCCTACCCTTTATAAGCAGTATGCTGAGCTGTGCGAAGAGGGTGGTGTGCAGTTCTTGGATTTTGGTTACGATGCATTATTCAACTATTGTATCGATGGGTTCATACTTGTCGATATTGATCTTATGAAAGAGGGTAAACGCAAGCGGTATATGGGAGGGTAATGCTATTTAAATTCATCCGGCATGCGTCCATAAAAACTCCCGTTGAGTTGGGTGGTTTCAATGAGGTATTGTTTAAATCTCGTATATAGCTCCGGGTCAGGTTTTTTATG
>CAYXZY010000264.1:0-2288 GCA_964469685.1 uncultured Sulfurovum sp.
CCAACTTCAATGGTATTGATGTGATTACCATTTGTATCAAATATGACGACACTCCCTTTAAGTTGTTTTTTACCAACAGTACTATTTCCATCTTCAACAGCTACAGCTACCTTACCGTTTGCAACGGCTACAGAGTTCACCCCTTTACCAAAACTGCTTAAGTCAATGGATTTTACCAATGTAGGTTTCGTCACATCGGCAATACTGATAATATCGATTGCATTATTTGCACCATTGGTCGTAAACATCTGTTTGCTTACCGCATCAAATGCCACAATTTCACTACCGCCTTCCGAGTGTGTTTCATAGGTACCTGACTTTAAAAGCTTTGGGCTATACCCGTTAAAACTTTTGATAGGATGATCGATTGCAGGCAATTTAGAAACTTTCTGCCCATTTTCAGCCTTGTTCTCCACGTATCTTACAAAACTTAATGCATAATCCAGGTAAGTATCTACTCCCTCTCCTCTCATCTCTTGCACTGTTTTGAAAGTGGTATATCCATCTCTACCAGCTGCGATGTAATTGTTCGTCACAATGACATACATCGTTTCATTGTCAATAACTGACCAGTTACCTGTTGCCCTGTCCTTGATCTCAAGGTTGGATATACGGTTATTTTTTAATGCAGTGGTATTCACATCATATCTTAGCCCATAAGCATATGGGAAAGATCCTGTTGAACCACCATTGTCAAGATAGTTTGTCAAAGCATCTTCAAGTACCTGCTTGATCTCACTTCCTTTCATATCTATCTCATAGAGTGTATTTGAGAACGGTAAAAGTGAATACGCTGTGTCCATAGTGATATTACCTTCCTCTACAGCTATTCTTACACCACCGGCATTTTGGATACAAGCATCCGCACGGTTGGAAAGATCATAAAATGATTTTGCAACGATAGGTGCTATATCTGATCCCAATGGCAAATTGCTTACACCGTCTTTTTTATCGCCAGGTATTCTGTTATGGCCCAAAAACTCACTGGCTTCACCAATAACCGTAGCTTTTTGCGCATCTACTTTCTCAGCATAACTTGCCAATGTTGCCGCTGCTTCACTGTCTTCAGCGATGATTTCCAGATTATCATTGTTTGCCAAGGTTGTTTCTATCAATGTTTGCATGGTAGCATTGGGTTCACCACCATCGACTGTAAAGTTGTCACCCATCAGAAGTGTAGGTGTACCTTTACATTGTGTTACCTTACCTTCTTTGTCAAATGCTACATCAAGATGACCCACTACATAGTTATACTGCCATGCCTGTGCAATACATACTTGATTGCCATCTTTATCTGTTGTCTTAAACGGGTAACTGTTTTCGACACTGTCAAACCCAACCGCACTAAAGTCACCCATAAGTGAGTGAGAGTCTCCCCCTATGATGATATCTACGCCACTAAGCTGTGTGGCATAGTTCTTATCATTATCCAGTCCTACATGCGTTAAAAGAACAATCTTATTGATGCCCTGTTGTGTCAACTCATCAATGTATTTCTGAGCTGTTGCCACCTCATCTTTAAAGAGTATCTCATCACTAGGGTTAGATGATACTTTTGTCTTTTGTGCAATATCAATCCCAATGATTCCCACTTTCTCACCGTTTGCATACTCTTTTATGGTATATTTCGACCAACTATCCTCTAAAATATTTCCTGCAGGGGCTTCAACATTGGCAGCAAGCACTTTGGTTTTATCTATATTTAATTTCTCAAGATATTTTGCCAAATGCGCATCGCCATCGTCAAATTCATGGTTACCCAGTTCAAGTGCATCCCAGTCAACCGTATTTAACATGTCTGCATCAGCATCACCTTTAAATAGTGAGTAGTAAAGTGTCCCTTGAAAGGTGTCTCCTGCATTTAAAGTTAATGTGTTCTGCGAAGCTGATTGCAGTGCTTTGATCTTTGCAGTGGTTCTAGGTGCTCCTCCAATATCCACTTTTACTTTCTGTCCTTCAAAATACAAACTTGTATTGTCAGCTGCCACATGTGAATGCTGGTCATTCACATGAATAATCGAGATATTCATCTCATGATTCTCTGTCTCTACTGGTTTGGTATTTTCAATACAGCCTGAAAGCACCATCGATGCTAATATAAAAGTTGTGGTAACCGCGGTTTTTTTGTTCATTGTAACTCCCATTTATTTAAATATTTGACCTCAAAGTTATACTTCATAGGGTTTTCCCAAGAAGACCAACGGAATCATCTGGAATTTGGTAGATTGAGGGATAAGCAAGATTGGTAAATGTTTTGGCACTTCCAGTATGACTCCGTTGGTCTTCTA
>CAYXZY010000265.1:0-2287 GCA_964469685.1 uncultured Sulfurovum sp.
AATTAAAAAAAGGTCGATACAAACACTACAAAGGAAACCTCTATGAAGTGTTAGACACAGCAAGACACTCTGAGACAGAAGAGTGGATGGTGGTCTATAAGACATTGTATGGTGATTTTTCTACCTGGGTGCGACCCTATGAAATGTTTACCGGCAAGGTAGAAGTGGACGGGGAGATGGTTGACAGGTTTGCATACATTGGTCAAGACACACTAGCGTAGGGTGGATTTATCCACCTTCATTTTGAATTGAATACATGGTGGATAAATCCACCCTACGTGTAAAATTTAGATATCTTAATTCGTTAACACGTTGCAGGTGGTAACGCATACTTCACTATTTTTTCCAAAATTCCTTTTTATTCAGTGTAGTATGGTTTTCCTTTGTTTCTTAAGGCTGCATATAGAGTAACCATAAAGCACTGTCACGGAAAAAATAAAAAGCGTGTGCGTCATAAATATCTTAAAGATACATCCGATCACTCGTTTATTGAAACCTTTCATGTAGAGTACATCTTGCAATGGTAGCTTGATTGAGGAGAAAATAATGCTTGCCTTAAATTTCATCATCTATGTTACCAAAACAAAACATTTATTTGTTATGATTTTTATAAGAAAAAATAAGGCAAAACATGAGAAGAACAAAGATCGTCATTACATTAGGGCCATCAACATCCAATTTGGAGATGATAAAAACGTTGATTCAAAGAGGGGTGAATGTCTTTCGTTTAAATTTCTCGCATGGGGATTATGAGACACATGAGAAAAACATCATTATGATACGTCAGGCTTCAAAAGATCTGGGCAGAGAGGTGGCTATTTTGCAGGATATCTCCGGACCTAAAGTGCGTATTGGAAAGATTGACGGAGTACTGAGGTTAAGCAAAGGTGACATTATTACCTTGGCAAAAGATCCTCATGAGGACAACGAGAGGGTGCTTGACCTCTCTTATCCTCTTATTATAGATATGGTGAATGTCGGTGAAGAGGTATTTTTTGCAGATGGCACTATCCGTACGGTGGTCATAGAGAAAAAAGAAGATCGTTTGGAGCTTAAACTGCTGAATGATGGAGAGCTGACTTCAAAAAAAGGTGTCAATTTTCCCAAAACTAAGCTGGGAATCTCCGCCATTACGACCAAAGATGAAGCAGATCTGGCATTTGGCGCGAAGCATGACATCGATATTGTGGCGCTTTCATTTGTGCAGACCAAAAAAGATATACTTAAAGCCAAGCTTGTTATGCAGACGAATGATTTTGCCCCCTTTGTTGTCTCTAAGATTGAGACGGGAAATGCCATTGAAAATCTAGAAGAGATACTTGAAGTCTCCGATGGCGTTATGGTGGCACGCGGAGACCTGGGGGCTGAGTTTGGTGTGACTAAATTGCCTCGTATCCAAAAACACATTATCTCTGTGGCAAACCAGATGAATAAACCTTCCATCACAGCCACGCAGATGCTTACCTCGATGAAGGAAAACCCTTTTCCTACACGCGCTGAAGTAAGTGACATTGCCAATGCTGTCTATGATGGTACTGATGCAGTGATGCTTAGTGATGAGACCACCATAGGTAAATTCCCTGTTCAAGCTGTTGAGGTACTGCATGATACCATTAAAGATGTGGAGCTGGACTACCCCTACAATAAGGACTTCAGTCCAGAGAACAGTTCAGATGCAGTATCTAAATCAGCTGTGGAACTGACAAAACATCTCAACGTTGAGGCTTTGGTGGTCTTTACTGCATCGGGCTACAGTGCGCAGACATTATCGAAGTATAGACCTAAACAAAATATCTACGCAGTGTCACATTCGCTTAAAACCCATAGGCGTTTAAATCTTGTTTGGGGAGTAAGGCCACTGTTCATTATGCCCCATGCCAAAAATCCGACACGCTTGCTCTATGATTTTGTTAAAAAATTAGTTGATGAGCACCGAACGGCTATGGATAAACAGTTTGTTGTGACCATGGGCGCTTCAACAGGCAAAGCCAAATCAACAAGTTTGATTCGATTGCTAGACGAAGAAGGCATAAGATCGGTCTTGGCGTATGAGGTCTAGGAGCATGGGATCATGGAGCTCAAAAAAGGAAAATGTAGGCACTACAAAGGCAATATAAATGAAGTGCTTATGACGTCAAGACACACTAGCGTAGGGTGGATTTATCCACCTTCATTTTGAATTGAATACATGGTGGATAAATCCACCCTACGTTTAGATACCTTCCATTTTTCTGGCTTCAAAGCTGACCAATTCATCTCCGGAAAATTTAAAAAAAAGTTCTATAGG
>CAYXZY010000266.1:0-2276 GCA_964469685.1 uncultured Sulfurovum sp.
ATGTGAATGATTATACGCATTTGAGTGTGCATTGTATGTGGAGTTATCAGCTATATTACCATGCACAATATTTCTAAACACAGAATTTGTAGATATCTTTATATGTTATACTTTTAGATGTTATCATTTTGATATCAAATGCAACTAAAGTACCATTGTTTGAATTTTCATTTTTGATACACTTATCATATGCAAAAATTAAAGGAGTGATATATGAATAAAGCATTGAATGGTGTAGAAAAAGCGAATGAGACCTTTGTTAATATGTTAGATGATACACAAAAAGAACTGTCACGTTTGGAAGATAAACTTGCAGCAGTGAGAAAAAAACTAGAACCTTTGGAAGTGAAGGTCTTGGAACTCTCAAGTAAATTACGTGAAACAGAACGAAAGCTCCATGAAAAACTTAATAAGGTCAAACGGGTCAAAAAACTGTACCTCAAGGCAAAAGACGGCGGTGAACTCTCTACCTATGAAAAAGACTATGAACGCTTGATGAAAGAGGTGCATGCTCTTGACAAAGAGTATGCCGAACTTAAAAAAGAGTATCAGAAACGTGTCAGTGAAGAGGATGCGCTGCTACAAAAAGAGATGGAACTGGAAGAACAAAAAGCGGCACTCTATCATAAACGTGAACATCTGATGAAACGTGCAGAACACATCATGAACAGGCTCTCAACCAAGATCAAGAGGACGCGTGCAGCTTAAGCCGTACGTACCAACAGAAAGGAGTACAGGATGAATACAACATTATTCCTCGAAGGTGAGGTGTCGACCATATCTTTGGCCAATGTCGGCAATATAGATGCGCTGGAAATCAACATTGATGATATCAATGAAGCATCTGATGTTAAAGAGGTCATGGAACAGCTTGATGCCTACTATGAAAGTGCAGAACTCGATGCCGTGAGCGATATAAAAACGTTTACAGTGATGAACCCCGAAGATATCCGACACATGGCGCTTCGCTATGAGGATGAGGAAGAAAAAGAAGTCGGACTTGACAGTTTTATGCTTGTCAATGAACGATTTGCTCCGGTTACAGAGATCTTGGAGCATGCCAATGTCGGCGATCTGATCTATCTTCGTAAAACACAAGGGAGTTCGAATTGGCAGATGAGCATGGAGGTTGCCAGTAAGGATGAGCCTCTGTACTTCTCGTATTTTGACTGTACAGAGACACCCGATCAACAAGATCTGCTTTCAGAGGGGTATTATGATGTCCTGTGTGATACCATACTTCCTCAGAGCTTCTGCACACAAGATGCTCAGGCTGTGACAGATCAGTATGCTATCGAGCCGGAGATCGTCTATGCCTCATTGTATACAGTGAAAGAAGATCCTCTCAGCGGTGAGAAAATATTGCAGAAAATGGAAATACCCGGTTACTATTTTTTAGAGAAAACAAGAAACATTGATGAATAAAGAACCCTGAAAGGACAGGTCATGACAAGCAGCACGATATTAAGAAGAGCATTCAGCAAAGATGTAGAGACAGCAATGGAGAGCCTTTGCGGCAGTCTGGCACATTTGGACACGAAAGAGTCTATTGACAATATATTGCATACACTTACAGCACTGCGTATCGCAGCGATCACCTATAAAGAATATGCATTGCAAAAGCGTGTGGAAGAGATATTGGCACATATGATCAATCTAGACTGTTCGTATGATACAAAAACAGTCAATGCCATCTACAGGCTGGTAGATATCATGGTCTACCCTTACCGTAACAACATGATAGGTGCTGCTTAGTTCCCCGTAGAGATTCAGCTATAATACCGCCATGAATCATGATACGGTAATTATCGGTGGAGGTGCCAGTGGTCTTATGGTGGCCTCACTGCTTCCCAAGCACAGCGTAACACTACTTGAGGGCAATCAGGCACTGGGTGCAAAGATCCGTATCTCTGGCGGAGGCAAGTGCAATATCACCAATGCCCTCATGGGTACCCGGTACTATCAGGCGCAGGAAGATTTCATCAGACCGGCTCTGCAGAGTTTCAGTGAGAAGAAACTATTAGAGTGGCTTCACAGGCAGGGGCTTGATCCCGTACTTCGTAAAGAGACACAATATTTCTGTCAAAAAAGTGCCACACAACTGCTTGATATTTTTAAGAAACAAGTGAAGAAACAGCAGGTATGTACACAAGAGAGGGTGCTAAGAGTGGACAAAAGAGACGATGTCTTTTTTGTCAAAACCCAGACAAAGACCTACCGTGCCAAACAGGTGGTCGTGGCATCAGGAGGACTCAGTTTCCCCAAGATCGGTGCAA
>CAYXZY010000267.1:0-2255 GCA_964469685.1 uncultured Sulfurovum sp.
ATACTTGAATCCCTGGTGCCCACCGGAGAGCGGCCCTTCCACGATGACCGCATCAGGCAGTCTGTTATGTGTTTTTTTCCATCGACGACACAAGATACGAAGTGCCTTGGCTGTCGACACAATAGGCACAAGCGCAACATCAGGGTAGTCTTTGGTCGCTTCAGGCATCGTCAAAGGCAATCCTGCACCCGTAATGATGATGTTCGCTCCTGCCTCACAAGAATCTCTGACAACATTGTCATAGTCATTGATGGCATACAGGACATTTGCGGCCAATGGCTTGTCACCACATATCTTTCTTGCATTCTCAAAGATCTTCATCAAGGCTTTTTTAGAGTAAAAGTTAGCTGTATCGAGTGGACGCTTTTCTGAACCTACAACTTTATCTGCATATTCTCTGTTTTTATACACACCTGTACCCACAGACGAAATAACACCCAAACCACCTTCTTTACTCACAGTTCCGGCGAGTTGATCCCAGGAAATTCCTACACCCATGCCGCCTTGTATGATAGGCTTTTCTATCGTATACTTTCCAATCTT
The DNA here is from genome assembly GCA_964469685.1 of uncultured Sulfurovum sp. Classification (GTDB taxonomy): domain Bacteria; phylum Campylobacterota; class Campylobacteria; order Campylobacterales; family Sulfurovaceae; genus Sulfurovum. The sequence continues at coordinate 544 of CAYXZY010000267.1, forward strand.
TAAAGATTTAAATTCCATTAACTTACCTTCACTTTTGCAAATCTCTTTTTGCCTACTTGCAAAATATACTCACCAGCTTCAAGATTGAGCTTCTCATCCCCAATCTTTTCCTGGTTTATACTCACTGCATTTTGCTTAATATCTCTTCTTGCCTGAGATGTAGAGGGCTCAAGCCCTGCATCTACAAGTGCCTGGCATACCCATATACCTTCAGCCATTTCAAACTCTGGCATTTCTGTTGGTATGTTCTTTGCCTTAAATACCGAGTTAAACTCTTCTTTAGCTAGTGTAGCCAACTCTTCATTATAAAACCTTGTGGTTATCTCCAGTGCAAGGTTTTCTTTGGCTGTTTTGGGATGGACTGTTCGTGATGCCACATCCTCCTTGAGTTGTTCTATCTCTGAAAGCGGCTTTGCGCTCAGGAGTTCATAGTAGCGCCACATCAGTTCATCTGAGATCGACAAGACTTTGCCATAAATGTTTTTAGGCTCTTCTGTCACGCCAATATAGTTTCCTAAAGACTTTGACATTTTCTGAACACCATCAAGCCCTTCCAAGATAGGCATCATTAGCACAGCCTGCTGTTTTTTAATATCATAGGCTTTTTGAAGCTGCCTTCCCATGAGAAGATTGAACTTCTGGTCTGTCCCTCCTATCTCAATATCTGACTGAAGATGTACAGAGTCATACCCTTGCAGCAACGGATACATGAACTCACTGACTGCTATAGGTGTATTGGAGGCATAACGTTTAGAAAAGTCATCACGCTCAAGCATACGTGCCACCGTAAGGTTGGATGCAAGCTGCAACATACCTGCCGCCCCGAGTGCTTCCAGCCAGTCATTGTTGTATACTATGTCCGTCTTACTCTCATCAAGAATCTTGAATGCCTGTTGCGTATATGAGCTGATGTTCTTCACGATCTCATCTTTGGTCAACACTTTACGGGTGGCACTTTTACCTGTCGGATCGCCGATCATGGCCGTAAAATCACCAATGAGAAACTGTACACGCCCGCCAAACTTTTGGAAGGTAGCAAGTTTTTGCAAAAGCACGGTGTGTCCCAGGTGCAGATCGGGTGCAGTGGGGTCAAAACCGGCTTTGACTGTGTAGGTTGTACCGTCTTCATAGTATTTTCTTACCAGCTTCTCTATGCGCTCCATGTCTATGATCTCTGCCGTACCTCTGCGGATCTCTTCCAGTGCTTTTTCTATCATGTATTCTATTTTTCCTCAGTTTATTTGTTATAGGCATCATCCAAAGAGATGATCTCTATGAGTTTGAATTGTTGTGAAAGCTTTGCGGACAAGTTCGACTTTTTATTCTCACTGCTTTCTACTTCTATCTGACAATACTCCGCTCTTTCACTGTTTCTGATACCCAGTTCAATACTGAGTACATTGAGATTCAGTTCTGTGAGTTTCACAAGCAGCTCTGCGAGTATTCCTTTTTGGTTTTGAAGGCTGATGGTCAGTCTGTACCTAGAAAGTTTCTCACCCGACCAGCCTACAAAGATCATCTTTTCTTCAGCCAATATTTCATCATAGGCCTTCTTGCATAATTTATGGTGAATAATAGCCTTACTGTCCTTATAGAATGCAACGATCTGATCACCGGCCTTTGGATGACAACAATAGTCGAACTCCACCCCATCCAATGACTTGTTTGTATAAAAAGTAAAGTGTTCTATCACTTTGGTTTTAGGCTTTTTG
>CAYXZY010000268.1:0-2249 GCA_964469685.1 uncultured Sulfurovum sp.
TTCTTTTTTATTTTGGGATTGTCCGCACCCTCACCAACAGTGGAGATACTTAAAAATTTTGAAGGCTTAATGATAATTTCATTTCTTAAATTTACCGCAAGACCCAAAGTGTCAAATCCGGGACCCAGATTTGCTGATGTGGCAGGCACGTTTACTAACATAGTTCTTATCCATTTTAAACAGCAGGCAGACTATACTCCGGGGTTGATTCTTCATCTATCTTAAGATCATGAATACTTTTGGGTAGTGCAAAGGGAGTATCTACAGGCTGATCATATTTTTTTGTCATTATAGTCTCTTTTTCCTTGATAAAGTAAAGATTTCCTATCGCTTTGATAGGTTCTCCCCCATTTACAACAAAACCACTGCATCCAAAACACTCTATACCCCTTGTGATCTCAAGGGTCTTAAGCATGATGTAGGTCAGTTTTATGGCCATATAGGAACCTGGTCCGCGTGTATAGACTATTTTCCCAATATCGTATTTTTCCAGGCACTTCTGCAGAAGAGGCAACAAAATGTCAGAGGTCTTTTTTTCAGAACTTAGCGTTTCAATGAGCTGATCATCTTTATAAACACCCACAAGCAGGGGAGATGCTATAGGGATCACAAGCAGTGTATACTTAGGCAAATGATTTTGCAAATGCTTTGCTCTCCAACATATCGACTTCAACAAAGTCATAGTTTTTACTGTCTGCAAGCAGCTGCGAAGTCAGCTTATAGTTAAGATCGTGACTCCCTGCAAAAGATTCATAGGCACCCAGAATATTGTGTCCTGACACCATCATGTCACCCATCGCATCAAGTATTTTGTGTCTTGCAAATTCGTTGTTAAAACGCAATCCTTCAGGATTGAGCACTTTGTGTTCATCCAGTCCTATGGCATTTTGCAAAGAAGCCCCCAATGCAAGGTTCTGGCTTTGCAAATACTGAATATCTTTGGCAAAACCAAAGGTTCTTGCACGTGCGATCTCTTCTACAAAATGATGCGTCGAAAATTCAAAACGCTCACTTTGTACGCCTATGACCGGATGATCGAAATCTATCTTAAAATCAAAAACAGCTTTGCTTGAGGGGGATAAACGTACAAATTTATCTCCTTCTTTCACTTCGACTGTTTGTTTGACGCGAAGTATCTTTTTGGGCTTATCCTGCTCCTGGATACCTGCTTCATCGAGCAAAAGACAAAAAGAAATGGACGATCCATCCATGATAGGCATTTCATTACCGTCAACACTTACACGTAGATTATCGATACCATAGGCATACACCGCAGACAAAAAATGCTCAATAGTGGAGATAAAGCCTTGCTTGCTGCCTATGACTGTTGCCATACGCGTATCAATGACTGCCTCAGGAGAAAGGTTGATCCTCATCGCCAGGTCATCGCGGTAGAAGACTATCCCCGCATCGGCATCCAGGGGTTCCAGACGCAAACGTATTGGCTCACCTTTATGCAGACCAATACCCACGACTTCAATGGGTTTTTTGATCGTACGCTGCAGCATGCTTTCTCCTTTCTACTCTATACACATGAATGATAAGCTGTATAAATTATTATTATTCGAAAGTATAACATAGTAATGTGAAAAAATCGTAGAACTGTTATTGCCCCAGGATGATCTTGTCTGCTTCCTTGAATACATTGTCTATATTGGTCTTGATCCATCCTCCGTCAAACCACTCTATGGGTCTGACCTCAATACCTTGCACCAAGATACCAAAATGAAGATGGTCTCCCAAAGCAAGACCAGATACGCCTGTTTTGGCTATGACCTGTCCTGCCTTGACCTCATCGCCTTCTTTGACCAACAGTGAAGAACAGTGCCCGTACAGTGAGTAAAGCCCCAGACCATGGTCTATCATCGGCATGTTTCCATAAATACCATTTTCATTGGCATACACCACTTTACCCGCATTGGATGTCCTGATGGGTGCCATCTTGGTACTGGCTAGGTCATACCCCACATGATACGATTTGGACACCTCATTGTCCTTGTTATGGTAATAGTAATGTCTTTCATCTCCGTAACTGGCCACCTTCGCACCGTTCTTTAAAGGGTAAAATTTATTGATCTTCCATCTGTCAAGCATCTCATCTGAGACATTCGAAGCCAAGTTGTGGATCAGTGCTTCATTTTTGAGTCGCATGGTTTCATTGATAGCACGAAGCTTGTCCAGTTTGTCATCAATACCTGAATATTCAGGGTCAGAGGATGCCAGGTCGGTGATCTTTCCGTCTATAAATT
>CAYXZY010000269.1:0-2233 GCA_964469685.1 uncultured Sulfurovum sp.
ACAGCATGACGGTCAAATGGCTTTTTGAGCAGGGCTTCATCCCTGATGCCATCATTAACTACCTCATTGCACTGGGCTATGAAACATCCACAGACATCTTTACCTTACCTGAGGCTCTAGCATGGTTTGATCTTACAAAGATCTCCAAACAAGCTGTAACGTTCGACCTGGACACCCTGCGCTCTTACAACCGTGCACATCTTGACATGCTGGACAATAAAGCATTGTCATCACTTTTTGGCTTTGCTGATGCGGACATAGGAAAACTGGCAAAACTGTACCTTGAAGAAGCAAGCACCATCAATGAACTTGCACTGAAGATCAGGCCTATATTTGCACCCAAGGACTTTAGCGGAACATGGGGAGAAGAGATGAAAACACTTTCCAATGTAATATTTGATGCACCTATGATCCATGAATTTGAAGACTTTGAGTCATATCTCATAGGCCAGACAGGGTTGGAATCCAAGACGCTTTCCAAACCGCTTCGGTATCTACTAACAGGAACGGATGATGGCCCTGAACTCAGGGCCATCTACCCGCTAATTAAATCTTATATTTTGGAGGTTGCCTCATGAATGCACTTATTTATGCACTCGTACAAACAATACACACCGTTATCAGTATCTATATCTGGATCATTATCATTGCAGCACTGTTAAGTTTTGTAAGACCTGACCCTTACAACCCTATCGTACAGATACTCAACCGTCTTACTGAGCCTGTATTGGGTTTCATCAGACAGAAGATGCCTTTTGTGGTATTCTCCGGTATAGATCTTTCTCCGCTTGTTGTCATTCTCGGGTTACAATTCCTCGATATCTTTATGATGCAGGCATTGTTAGGTTAAGAGATGCACTTCAGACCACTTTTGCTTGCACTCATCCTGGGACTTTTTCTTGCGCCCCAACTTCTTGAGGCCAAGACGCTTAGTTACTGGAAAGTACACAAGATGCCCAAGAGCGTAGAGAAAGATTACTATATCTGGCGTTATCTCTCACAGGCAAGCACTACTCCTGCACAAGCACAGAGTATCATTAAAGATGTGTATTTTCTCAACAAAAAATTACGCACTGCCTACAAAGCAAAAACAGGCTTCAGCCCACCCAAGACCATAGGTTCCAAAGATGTCACACCGGATCATATATGGAAAAACAGAAGCAAAGCACACAAGTACTTTAAAGAAGGTCTTAAACTGCTCAGAGAAAATAAGCCAAAAATGGCTGCAAGCTACTTTGATGCGGCACGCAAACACTACAAAAAACGCTATGAGATAGACAAAACCCTTTTTTGGCTGTATATGAGCACCAAAGACCCTGTGTACCTCAAGCACTTGCAACGAAGTCACAGCCCAAATATCTATACGCTGATGGCCGCAGACACGATCAAAGGGAAATACCCCAAAACCATCACTGAAAGATTTAGAAAAAAAACCAAGTTCGGTTTTGATGTAAAGAACCCCATTACCTGGGCAAAGATCAAATCTGAAATGAAACGTTCTTCAAATGATGACATCGATGACCTGGCAGATGACTATGCCTCACAGGAAAGCATAGGGATCTACACCTATCTGAAGGCCAAGGCATCCGCCCACAAAAAATCGTATTTTCCCATGCCATACCGTGATGCACTCAAAAGTATGAGCCCACAGCGTCAGGCACTCATCTATGCCATAGCCAGACAGGAGAGTCGTTTTGTACCCGCTTCTGTCTCCCGTTCTTTTGCACTGGGCATGATGCAGTTCATGCCATTTCTTGTAAAACATATTGCCAAAGAAAAAGGGTACAACATGGATCTTGATGAGATGTTCAACCCCTATAGAGCCATTGAATTTGCAGACTATCATCTTGATTATCTGACCAAGTACCTTCACCATCCGCTTTTTATAGCATACGCCTATAATGCCGGTATCGGATTTACACGAAGGCACATCAAAAATTCACGCAACTTCAGAAACGGACCGTATGAACCCTATATGAGCATGGAAATGATGGAGAACCAGGAAGCAAGAGAGTATGGTAAGAAAGTACTGGCCAACTATGTGATCTACCTCAATAAACTTGGGGTGACCACACGCATCTTTCCCTTACTCAAAATACTCACCACCCCTTCAAAAACAGACAAATTCAGAACGCACTAAAAGCTTTTGCTTTTAGATGTAAAACTCTTTTTTTCAGTCACGTACTTGGCTACTTTTGAAAAAGAAAGTGTACCCTTCCCGTAGGTTTTGCTG
>CAYXZY010000270.1:0-2211 GCA_964469685.1 uncultured Sulfurovum sp.
AAAGACCTAAAGCGTATCTATGCGGCCAAGCATTTTAAAAGCAGGCCTGCAGATACTGTTGTGGCTACTGTCAACGGAAAGAATATCTTGAAAAAAACAGCGGACAGTTTTTTAAAACAGGTCACCGGCGGGAAAGTGAAAGACTTTGACAGACTCGAGAAAAAACAACGCCGTATTCTTATAGAGGATCTTGCCAGACCCATTGTTATTACAGATGCAGCCGAAGCGAACCTCACTGAGGTGGAAAAAGAAGCGATCTTTAAACAGATGTGGCTGGAAAAACAAAGAGCAAGCATAGAAGTGACAAGTGATGAAATGTTGGCATTGTACGAGATCAAAAAACAAAAAACGCTGGCAAAGAACCCTCAAGCCCAAATTCCACAGTACTTGAGTTTGGGAGAAAGTCTTAAAAATGAGATACTTGAGAAAAAAATGATGGCCAAGTTACTGAAAGATGTAAATATTACTGTGAATTATGATGACAATGTCACAGCAGTAGATACCAATGATTCAAATTAATCCTCAGAAATATTAGGTAAAATACCAAAACACAAAGGAATACAATGACACACTTCAAGAAACTATTGATCACGGTTGGATTGGGACTGCTTTTAAGTACTTCACATGCGACAGCAGCCACAGCAGCGACTGTAAATGGCATGAAAATCACAGTAAGTGAAGCGAACAAGGCACTTAAAGCACTGACAAAAGGAAAAATGACCTGGGCTAAACTGCCAAAAGAGGGTAAAGACCAGCTTATCCAGATGATGGCGCCTTCAAAGCTGGTAGCCGCAGCAGCAAAGAAGCAACTGACGAAGAAAGAAAAAGAAGCAGCGCTTGCCGGTTTTTGGATGCAGAAAAAAATGTCCAAGATAAAGATCTCGGACAAAGAAGCTAAAAATGCCTACAACAAGATGAAAAAAGCTGCTAAAAAGGCGAAAAGCAAAGCGAAGATCCCACCATTTGACAAAGCGAAAAACAACATCAAAATGCAACTTGCGCAAGAGAAAGTTGTGGACAAATTAATGAAAAAAGCAAAAATAAGAATCAAATAATCTCAAACTAGGAATCAGATATGTCTACAAAAGTATTGGATGTTGTGAGTGCCGGTGTCATTACAGGTGGTGACCTTCAAAAGGTTTTTAAGATAGCAAAAGATGAGGGCTTTGCAATGCCAGCGGTAAATGTGGTCAGTACGTCTTCTGTCAATGCGGTATTGGAAGCTGCCAAGAAGGTAAATTCTCCTGTGATCATCCAGTTTTCCAACGGTGGTGCAGCGTTTTATGCCGGAAAGGGTTTGCCATCTGACGAAGCGGCAGTCCTGGGTGCGATCTCGGGTGCTAAGCATGTACATACGGTAGCTACTGCCTATGGCGTACCTGTGGTACTTCATACTGATCATGCAGCAAGAAAACTGCTGCCATGGATAGACAAGCTTCTTGATGCCAGCGAAGCGCATTTCAAAACCTATGGTACACCACTCTTTTCTTCACATATGATCGACCTTTCTGAAGAGCCATTGGAAGAGAATATCGCTACATGCAAAGCCTATCTTGAGCGTATGTCAAAGATGGGTATGACACTCGAGATCGAACTGGGTGTCACCGGTGGTGAAGAAGATGGTGTGGACAATACCGATATTGATAACGCCTTACTGTACACGCAGCCTGAAGAGGTGGCTTATGCCTATGAAGAGCTGATGAAAGTGTCTCCCAACTTCACCATAGCAGCATCTTTTGGTAATGTGCATGGTGTCTATAAGCCGGGAAACGTACATCTTACACCCAAAATACTCGACAATTCCCAAAAGTACATTGAAGAGAAATACCAAACTGAAGCAAAGCCTGTTGAATTCGTATTTCATGGGGGTTCAGGATCAGAACTTTCGGATATAAGAGAAGCCATAACGTATGGCGTGGTCAAAATGAACATCGATACAGATACACAGTGGGCATTTTGGGATGGTGTCAGAGGGTATGTAGCTGAACATAAAGACTACCTGCAGTCTCAGATAGGAAACCCTGAGGGTGACGATAAGCCTAACAAGTCTCATTATGATCCGCGTAAGTGGTTACGTGCGGGTGAGGTTTCTATGGTTGAGAGATTGGAGAAGGCGTTTGAAGATTTGAATTGTGTGGGGCGAAATTAATCATTTCGCTTTAACTGTTTTTATTTTATATACTTTCCTTGTTTCTTAATTGTGGCGTTGTT
>CAYXZY010000271.1:0-2174 GCA_964469685.1 uncultured Sulfurovum sp.
CTCTTGCAAACGGCTTATTTTTCGCTATAATCATGGGTATCATTGCATCTGTATGGTTTGATAAAGGGATCTTGGGCCTGGTGATAGCGATTTCTATGATCATTAACCTGTTTTCAGCTGGTTTTTTTGGTTCTATGGTACCTTTGTTGTTGAAGAAACTCAATGTCGATCCGGCAATTGGGAGTACTGTTATCTTGACCACCATTACGGATGTTGTTGGTTTTTTTAGTTTTTTAGGGTTAGCTACCCTCATTTTATTGTAAGGAATTTTTTAGTCATATGGACTTGTTAGTAATATACTTTCTTGCTGCGGTGATCGTCTCGTTTATCTGTTCTGTACTAGAATCAGTACTTCTTTCTGTCAATATGCCCTATATTTCTGTATTGGAAAAAGAGAAGCCAAGGGCAGGGCGTTTACTTAAGCAACTGAAAACAAATATTCATAAATCTATCGCATCGATCCTCATCTTAAATACCATCGCCAACACTTTGGGTGCAGCTGCTGTAGGTGCACAGGCAGAGAAAGTGTATGGTGCAGGGGCTGTATTTTATGTTTCTATTGTGTTGACCTTTGCTATTTTGTTTTTTGCCGAGATCATTCCCAAGACCATCGGTGCAACGTACTGGAAACAGTTGTCTCCATTGGCTGCCTATGTGATCCGGATGTTCATTTGGTTTACCTATCCTATCATTCTTTTAACCTTGTTTGTTACAAACCGCATAAAAAAGGGTGATGAAAGTTTAAGTCTTACCAGAGAAGAACTCATAGAGTCCACACTGATGAGTGAAGACGAAGGCGTGCTAGATGAGAAAGAATCAGATGTCATTGAAAATATATTGCTCTTGGACAAGATAAAAATAGAAGAGATCCTTACCCCGCGCACTGTTGTGTTTGCACTCGATGGGAATCGTACCATCAAAGAGATCGTCGAAAATGAGCCGGCTATTTTTAAATTTTCAAGGGTGCCGGTCTATGATGGGGATATAGAGAATATCACCGGTATGGTGATGACCAAGAAAATTTTTAAACAGGCATTGATAGATGACAGTGTGACCTTGTCCACGATTCAAAAAGATATTTACAAGATCAATGAGAACATTCCTGTCTCGATGGCCTTGGATCTGTTTATCAAGAAAAAAGAGCATATGTTCCTGGTGCAGGACTCCTATGATCAAACCGAAGGTATTGTCACACTTGAAGATTGTGTAGAGACCATCTTGGGTGTTGAGATCGTTGATGAAAGTGATTCCGATGCTGATATGAGAGAGGTTGCCAAACGCAAGATGCGTTTGAAGCGAAGGCTGGACAATACCGAACGATAAATGCGTAGCCTAATAGTGTACTATTAGGCTGTAACCTTGTCCTGTGTCCATCTTTTAATGAGCTCAAGACCCATTTCAAACTGCAGATCTCCTTCAAGACTGCGTTTTTCAACTTCTTTTTGAAGTTCAGGTGTACTGATACAAGATTCCGAAAGGCAGACAAGAGTCTTTTTGGTTTCAACTGTATCAATTTTGGCAGAGGTCTCTGCACAGATCATCGTTGTACTGGCCAGTGAAATTCCGACCAGGGTTTTAAATATTTTCTTTGTCATGCTGTATCCTTTCTAAAATATTTACTCTACTATAATAACATGATAATATCAACTATTAATCATATTAATGATTAAATTTTAATCAATTTAATGTTCTAATAAAATACAACTAACATATGATGGGTGTATCCAAGAGAGTTACTATCTATTTTTGCTACAATACTTCATCTATATAATGGTTACCTAAAGGGAATGCATTGCCTACACATAACATTGACACGCATATTTCATTTTCCGAACTTGGCTTGGATGAAAAGATACTCAAAGCCCTCAAGGATAAAGGCTATGCGTCTGCTACACCTATCCAAAAAGCACTCATCCCAGCTATCTTAACGCGTGCTGACATTATGGCTGGGGCACAGACAGGCACGGGAAAGACAGCAGGGTTTACATTGCCCATCCTTCAGGAACTTTCTCTCACCTTCATAGAGGGCCGGCACTACCCCAAAGCGGTGATACTTGTGCCTACACGTGAGCTTGCCAAGCAGGTGGAGGCTTCGGTGGTAGCGTATGGGAAGTACCTGCCATTAAAAAGTATGGTGCTTTACGGTGGTGCAAATATGACTTCACAAGCCAATA
>CAYXZY010000272.1:0-2165 GCA_964469685.1 uncultured Sulfurovum sp.
GCCCAACGGAAATACCCTTGGGTGCACAACACCAACACTTTAACATACATAAACAGATGCATATATTAGCAAATCAGCCTACCTTTTCTCCAAAACCTCTAAAACCCCGGCAAAATCTTTCTCATGCCCAAAACAGCTATGTGAATTGCACAGCATGAAACCGTCATTGCTGTCATTTTTGAGTAAGACAAAGGGATGAGGCAGGGCGTCGACATCTTTGATGTGCGGTTTGAGCTTCTCTTCTGTGGCTTTGATGATAATGTCATCAAGCAGGTAGCGTACTACCATTCGGCTCATAGATGGTGTAGAAATGGGTTGTCGCATGACATCATAGGAGTATATCTCCAACGTTCTAAAGACAAATTTCTTGTAGACCGTATCGACAAGGGATGAGATGCTGTAAAGGGCTGAGATCATCGTGGCGACTGACGAAGGGTAGGTACTGTCATAGATGTCTGCATCGGTCTCGAACTCACCCCTGGAGAATTTCCATTTACCGTGAACAAAGTACTTTTCTATGGCATTGTTGGCCAACTTGGTCGCCGTAATGAGATAGACTTCGTTGAGTGTGCTCTCGTAGGCCTCTATGAGGGTTTCTGCAAGGTAGGCAAAGTCTTCGAGAAAAGCTTTGATCTTTGGTTTTTTCCCTATAAGTGTGGAATGGAAAAGTTCAGAATTGACATACATGGTCTGCAGCAGTGCATCAAGGGATCGGATGGCAAGAGGTAGGTATGTTTCATCAACACGCGACGCCTTGAACAAAGTGCTGATCATCATGGCATTCCAGGAGACAAGGATCTTTTTGTCTATGAAAGGATGGACACGTTTTTGCCTGCGTTTTGCCAGTGCGTCTATGGCCTCATGATAGTAGGGGATATCGATGTTTTGAGGGTCTTTAACACGCACGATGTTCTTGCCTTCAAAATTTCCGTTTTTGCTGATATGCAGGGCTTTGGCAAGTTTTTCATGGGCTTGCGCAGGGATACCGGCTTTTTCAAAAGAGCGAAGCGCTTTTTCGTAGGTGTAGACGAAGTATTTGCCCTCTTCCCCTTCAGTATCTGCATCTGAAGCCGAGTAGAAGAGGTGGTCTTCACTCATCTTTTCGAGCATAAAATCGATGGTTTCAAATGCTACATCTTTGTAGAAAGCATTGCCTGTAGCATGATAGGCTTTCAGGTAGACCTCTGAGAGCAGGGCATTGTCGTAGGTCATCTTCTCAAAGTGGGGTACCAGCCATTCGTTGTCGGTAGAGTAACGACAAAACCCTCCTTCTATGAGGTCTCGCAGCCCACCTTTGGCCATGGAGTTAAGGGACAGGGTCACCATATCTAGAGTTGCTTGATCGTTTGTGATCTTATAGATATCTATGAGCAGGCTCAGTGTTGAGGCCTGTGGAAATTTCGGTGCTTTGTTGAAGCCACCATGTTCTGAGTCAAAAAGCTGTTTGGCTTGTTCGCTGACCCTGTTGATGATGCTTGTGTCAAGTTTTGTCGCTTGTATCTTGTCTTCTTTGGGGTTGAGGTGCTGCAGTACTTTGTCTGCCTCATCTGTAAGAACAGACTTTTCATTTTTGTACTTGTCAGCGATGACTTCGAGCAAAGAAGAGAAGCTCATCATCCCGTACTTGGGCACATCAGGTATGTAGGTGGCAGAGTAAAAAGGTTTTAATGCTTCAGTTAAAAAGAGAGAGGTGGGCCAACCGCCCGGGCGTCCGTTCATCAGCTGGTAGACTTCCTGGAAGTGTTTGTCGATGTCAGGACGTTCTTCTCTGTCAACCTTGATGCAGACAAAATGCGTATTGAGGATCTTCGCGGTAGCTTCATCTTCAAATGATTCACGTTCCATCACATGACACCAATGGCAAGAGCTGTAGCCTATAGAAAGAAAGATCGCCTTGTTTTCCTTCTTTGCTTTGAGGAACGCCTCTTCTCCCCAGGGGTACCAGTCTACCGGATTGTCTGCATGTTGCTGTAAGTAGGGGGAATATTCATTTTTAAGACGGTTTGCCATCATGACCTCATATATTTAGTTTTTATTTACAAATTATCGGTAATATTACACAGCTTATACACAAATAGTACAATAAAATACTATAGAAACTTTAAAATAAAAGAGAAAATATGAACAATGTACTCAAAAAGTTACTTCTGCTTAGTTTACTTTTT
>CAYXZY010000273.1:0-2161 GCA_964469685.1 uncultured Sulfurovum sp.
CATCAGAGATATGCTGGACATCAAGTGGATCTCAAATGAGGCATTCCTGGGTGACTTCGGTATGGGTGGACTGCACATGAAAGTCGGAGGTTATGCCGTATCTTCCAAACTCTTTGCTGAGTCACTGTATGCAGAAAGAAATGTAGAATGGATCATCGGGGCACACACTTCCGAGGTAGAAGAAGGCAAGATCAAGTACGAACTTCTTGACGGTTCCAAACATGAAGAGACATTTGACTTTGCGATGCTCATACCTCCCTTCTCAGGGGCAGGCTTTAAAGCCTACGACAAAGACGGTTCAGACATCACGGATGAGCTCTTTGCTCCAAACGGCTTTATGAAGGTGGATGCGAAGTATGATGCAGGCGCATATGAGAACTGGAAGGCATCAGACTGGCCAAGAACCTACCAAACCCCAAGTTTTGACAACATCTTTGCAGCAGGTATCGCCTTTGCTCCGCCACACCTTATCTCAAAACCTATGAGCTCACCAAACGGCACACCGATCAACCCTACACCGCCTCGTACGGGTATGCCGGCAGGTATCATCGGTAAAGCAGTAGCACACTCTGTTTGCGATATGATAAAAAATGGTAAAGATGCGCATCTGCATGAGGCATCTATGGCAGAAATGGGTGCGGCCTGTGTGGCATCTGCTGGTAAAGGTCTTTGGGATGGTACGGCAGCAGCGATGACCGTTTATCCTGTGGTTCCAGACTATGAAAAGTACCCCGGAACTGGTCGTGATACCGACTATACCTTTGGAGAGATCGGACTTGCAGGACACTGGATCAAACATATCTTGCACCACATGTTCATCTACAAAGCAAAACTCAAGCCGGGTTGGACACTCATCCCTGAGTAGGTTCGAGACCTAAGCATATAATTTTAAGGAGTAAACAATGAAAGAAGAAGAAGTCAATTTTCAAAATGAGCAATTTAATCTAACCATGATACCAGGGAAATTTGCACGTGCAATGCGTACTTGCAAGATCTGGCAATTCTTCAGATTTTTAGTGCTCAACATTAAGATGTTGATCGTAGTAAGCAAAAGTCACTAAATGACTGTGCCTTAGACCTTCTAAGGCACCAAATCAAACCCTTAGGTTATTTTTACTACACTCTAAAAATAATATAAGCGTTTAAAGAATAATCATGATCAAAACAATCACCCGGTACCCTACACAAACAGGCTTTGATTTTGGCGGTACCGTACGTCACTTTGACGCGTCACTACACACCCTCATTACCGATCTTAAAGATACCATAGAAGCACATAACCTAGACGGTCTAGCAGCCTTTCAGATAGGCTCTCCTCTCAATGTTGTAGTGCTAAAAGATGAGGGGAAGTTCCTGGAACTCATCAATCCTGTTATTTTTACCAAAGAGGGGGAACAGTTCCCCACGGAAAGCACAGCCTATTACCCTGGTCTTACAGCAGTCACCAAGCGTGCTCAAACCATCAAGCTCACCTATGATGACCGTGAAGGAAAGCAACAGTTCCTAACTGCAAGCGGTGACCTTTCTGTGCTCATTCAGAGAAAAACCGACTATCTGCTAGGGTCAACATTTATTGCCAGACTCTCGCCTGAAGAAAAAAAGATCTTTGAAAACAAACTCAAAGGTCTGAGTGATGCGGATGCACAGGCATCCTGTAACATCTCTCCTTTTTCAGACAAGATACTCTCTGCCATAAAGTATGCTCTCATAGTCGGTCTTGTCGCTCTGGTGGGTGCATTCTTTTCTACATTGTCCCCATCTATCAAAAGCTTTGAATCCTATCTTATGATTACTATTGCCGCACTGATCGTAATATATTTTATCAGAGCGCTGTACGAAGGGAAGCGTTGTGGGGTATGTCAGCTTGGCAACACTGCAGCAATGGCACTCAAAAAAAGTGTACATTTAGCGGGATTGTATCTACTGAACTACTTGCTCTTTTAAACAGATAACTTATCGTTCAAATTGAAATGATGGATTTGTAGCATATATTTTGAGGATGTACATAAATCTGCAAGGAAAAACCTTGCAAAGAGAGTCCAAGAGTAGATCTTGGAAAAAGAAGTCGAAAAGTATCGACTATCTTTTCGAGAACTGTGGAGAACGTCTCGCTTTTTTCTTACCTGGTTTCTTACGCTCAACCACTCTGGAGTCACGAGTA
>CAYXZY010000274.1:0-2150 GCA_964469685.1 uncultured Sulfurovum sp.
TATCAATCTCACCAACTGCCTAACACCCAATAAGCACTAATTTGATAAAATACCACACTTATACAAAAAGGGTGACTTGTCATGAGCCATAGCAAAGATTTTTTACGTACCATAGTTGAAGAGGATTTAAAAGCAGGGAAGTACAAGGAGATTGTGACGAGGTTTCCCCCTGAACCCAATGGCTTTCCGCACATTGGTCATGCCAAGTCCATCGCCATAAACTTTGGTATAGCCCGTGACTACCAAGGCCACTGTAACCTTAGAATGGACGATACCAATCCGACAACCGAAGATACCAAGTATGTAGAAGCCCTCAAAGATGCCGTGCACTGGCTTGGATTTGAATGGGATAACGGTGTACGGTACACTTCCGATTATTTTCCTAAGCTGTATGAATATGCTGTAGAACTCATCAAGATGGGTAAAGCCTATGTGGACAGTCTTGATGAAGAGACAATGCGTGAGTACCGCGGTACGGTCACAGAGGCGGGGAAGCGCAGCAAATATGCCGAGCGTTCCATAGAGGAGAACCTGGACTTGTTTGCGCGCATGAAAGAGGGTGAGTTTGAAGATGGTGCACATGTGCTGCGTGCCAAAATAGACATGGCTGCAGCGAACATGAAAATGAGAGATCCGCTTATGTATCGTATCAGAAATGCACACCACTATAGATCGCTAGATGCATGGCATGTGTATCCTATGTATGATTTTGCACATTGTCTCTCTGATTATATTGAGGGTGTGACACACTCTATCTGTACACTTGAGTTTGAAAACAACCGAGACATCTATGACTGGGTCATAGACACACTGGGGCTTGAACCGCCGCGTCCTTATCAGCATGAGTTTGCACGGTTAAACATAAACTATACGGTCATGAGTAAAAGAAAACTGCTTGAACTGGTGGAAAAGGGCATTGTCAACGGCTGGGATGACCCGCGTTTGCCTACCATAGCAGGACTGAGAAGAAAGGGGTATACCCCGGAGTCTATCTTGAATTTCTGTGACAGCATAGGGGTTGCCAAAGCAAACTCCATGGTAGATGTGGCACAACTTGAGTTTTCCATCAGGGATGATCTGAACACAAAGGTACCACGGGTGATGTGTGTGCTTGACCCGCTGAAAGTGACCATTACGAATTATGAGGGACATGAAGAACTAGATGCTTCTTATTATCCTGAAGATGTACCCAAAGAAGGCGCAAGAAAAATACCTTTCTCAAAAGAGATCTATATAGAAAGGGACGACTTTAGCCTGAACCCTCCCAAGGGCTATTTCCGTCTTACCCCAGACCAGCCTGTAAGACTCAAGCATGCCTATATCATCTCCTGTAAGGAGGTCATCACAGATGACAAAGGTAACATCGTTGAGATAAAAGCCGAATATTACCCTGAGTCCAAAAGTGGACAGGACACGAGTGGTATCAAAGTAAAAAGTGCCATCCAGTGGGTCGATGCCAATGCACATAAAAAGGTAGAAGTACGACTTTATGACAGACTTTTTGCCTGTGAAACCCCTGAAGGCATGGAAGATCTAAATCCTGACTCTTTGAAGGTCATCGAGCATGCATGCATTGAGCCTTCGGTCATCACTGAAAAACCTGATGTAAGATTTCAGTTTGAGAGGGAAGGGTACTTTTATGCAGACCCTGTGGACTACACAGATGAGAAACCTGTCTTCAACAAGATCGTAGGGCTGAAAGATTCCTGGGCTAAAAAAAAGAAAAAGACACCTGAGCAAAAACCTCAAGTCAAAAAAGAGCAGATAGATGGCGAGGTAGCTCCTATGAGTGATGCTGAAAAAGCACGCTTTGACAGGTATACAAATGCGCTTAAGCTCAACGATATGGTTGCCGATATCTTAGCCAGAGATGCAAAACTTTCCTCCTTTTATGAAGAGGCTTTGGATGCGTTGAACAGTCCTGTATCATTGGCAAACATGGTTGCAAATGAAGTGGCCAGAGAACTTAAAGAGAAAGAAACAGAAGAACTGAAGTTTACTGCTGCACAAGTAGCTGAGCTTGTTAAAATGGTGGATGATGAGACTATTTCCAGCAAGATAGCCAAACAGGTCTTTGAAGAGATGCTCAAATCCGGTGAGAACCCAAAAAAGATCGTAGAAACCAAAGGCCTTGTACAGATAAGTGACCC
>CAYXZY010000275.1:0-2148 GCA_964469685.1 uncultured Sulfurovum sp.
GGTATGAGCTTGGATGCCACACCATTGGAGTCAACGATAGACTATCTGAACGTGCATATGGACTATGGTATTGACCTGAATGAGCATTGGCGTGCACAGTTTGCCTATGATTGGCTCAAATCAGATATGCGACAGGCAGACGAATACCCTTTAATATGGGGTGATGCATTGGGTGCAAATACCTTTTACGGACAGTACAAAAACAGCACGTATTCAGCAGAACTGACCTATAGGGAAAGCATTGGAGATCATCATTTGACAACGGGAATAAAAGGCAGATACAAAACGCTTGACTCCTTTAATAATAATGGACAAGACGCTCTGGTCAATCCCTTTACAGCCGAAACGATCTCTACGCTTTTTTTCCAGGATCAATATGCTTTGAGTGAACAGGAATTGATAAGCTTCGGCGTCTCCGCCAATCATATAGCACGCAATGGCGGTATCAAAAATGATACACTTCTGCAGGTACGTTTAGGGTATATCTTTACCAGTGAGTATTGGAGTTATAAAGCCTATCTTTACAAGAGCCAGTTTGCTGTTGAGCCTTTGACCAGGTATGGGTTTACGCAGGAGTTTAAAGACGCAAAACCACAAACAACTTTTGGTGTTACGCAGGAGATCGCGTATAAAGATGAAAAACAGCATGTCAGATTGTTTTTGCATACAATGCGCGATGAGGATAGCTTGTTTGAACATAAACCAAGCGGTTTGGGAAAAGAGACCAAATACTTCACGTCTATCTTTAACTATGATTATCATTTTGATGTCGCCAATAAAGTTAATCTACAGCTCTACTATGCACACTACAGCGATCTCTTTAATATAGATGAACTTAAAGATATCAGTGGATACTTTAGTCTTGCAAATTCGTATGAAGATCTTGATTTTTTTAATGGGGTTGTTTGGCACCGCAACAGTGTGGATTGGGAAAACTACTTTGATTTGACAAGTTCAATTTCATGGAATGTCAATGAAGAACTTACTCTGACACTAAAAGGGTATAACCTTCTGGACAAAGCAAAAAAGACACGCCAATTTACAATCAATCCGCTAAACAGTGAGATAGGTGCATTAAATATTACGCCAATGGATCAGCGTATCATGCTTGAAGCGGAGTATACATTTTGAAAAAGATACTTATCGTTTTTATCTTGCTCTACGGTCAGCTTAGCGGGTTTGAAACGGAGAGTACACTTAACATGTATCACCATGTGTTCTCCGCTTTAACGCAAAAGTCATCGATCAGGGTCTATACACAAGATGCAAAATACAGAAAAGTGTTTGCTTTGTCCAAAAGGCTTGTGTTGGCTTCAGATCCGTATCAGGCTGATGTTGTTCTGGTCACTGACGGGTCAATATTGAATGAGGTTTTGACCAGGTCAAATTCAGAGGAGGATGTTGATACCCGTCCGGTTCTGTTTGCTACAGATTACCGGCTCTTAAAGGAGTCAAAAGATATTGTGGGGGCCTTTTACTGGAGAAAAGGACGTTCACAGTTGCTGTTTGTCAAAAATAGACTTGTATTCAAACACATTCAGCTGCCTGCAGAATATAATAAATATTTGATCGATGAGATATGAGACAGAAGTATTTTGACAAATTCATCATAGTGTTAATGATACTGCTCATACTTTTTGCAGTGGTCCTTCAGGTAACCTCAGTCAAAAACACAGAAAAGCTCAAAAATACTGAGCTGGATAATGCACAACAGTACGCTTCAAAAATAGCTGAACTGATACAACTTAGAACCCATGGAGATATAGAATCTGCATTGAGATCAAAGCCTGAACTGCGTAAGCAGTTGAATGACTCACTTCGCGCTTTTTTGACCAAACAGTATCAATATATCTTTGTGCTCAAAAAAGATGAAAAAAATAAATACCGTATTTTACTGGATGCTTCCGATGAGGAAGACTACAATATGCTTTTTTTCCCAAAAAGTGATCTTTTTGACATAGTGTACCAAACCGGTGTCATGCAAATCATTGAGCAGCATGAAGGCGTTGAAGAAGTATGGATGTCATTGGTCTACCCAATCCTGAACAAAGACAAAACGCAGGCTCTGTTGGTGCTGGATCTTTCAAAGTCCTACGGGCAACACTTAAGCGATTTTAATTCACCGCTCATGAATGTGGTATGGATGAT
>CAYXZY010000276.1:0-2146 GCA_964469685.1 uncultured Sulfurovum sp.
TGCAATGATATTGTTCCCGATACTTGCCTGGATCGCTACTTCAAAAAGCTGTCTGGGGATTAGTTCTTTTAGCTGTGCCACGAAAGCCAAGCCTCTTGTACGCGCTTTTTCTTCCGGTACGATGATAGAGAGTGAGTCCACCACATCTCCAGCCACACGAATGTCAAGCTTCACCAGATTGCCTTCTCTAAAACCAATAGGCTCATAGTCAAAACTGGCATAGCCTTTGGTAATGGACTTTAACTTGTCATAAAAGTCCATAACGATCTCATTCATCGGTATATCATACTCAAGAAGCACTCTGGTTTCATTGAGATAGTCCATCTTTACCTGAATTCCACGGCGGTCATTCAGTAGTTTGATGAGATTTCCCAGGTACTCCTGCGGCGTGAGGATCGTTGCTTTCACATAAGGCTCAAAAACCTTTGAAAGTTTCTGTGGCTCCGGTAGCTCTGAAGGGTTCTGTATCTCTATCTCTTCACCATTGGTAAGTTCAACCTTATAGACCACCGTAGGTGCCGTGGCGATGAGCTCGAGGTTGAATTCGCGTTCCAAACGCTCTTTGATGACCTCCATATGCAACATACCCAAGAAACCTGTTCTAAACCCTGACCCAAGCGCCATAGAACTCTCCGGTTCAAAACTCAAGGATGAATCATTCAATTTGAGTTTATTGAGTGCGTCACGCAGGTCTTCAAAACGGTCTGTTTCTATGGGGTATATCCCGGCAAATACAAATGGTTTTGCAGGTTCAAACCCGCCAATGGCCTCTGCTGTGGGGTTCTTCACATCCGTAATGGTATCCCCTACCTGCAAACCTTCTACCGTTTTCAGTCCGGTCACAACAATACCTACTTCACCGGTTCGTATCTCGTCGGTTTTGATGGGGGCTATGGGATTTGGGTACATCATATCGAGTACCTGATGCTCTTCTTTTGTCCCCATGATCTTGATATTTTGTCTTTTCTTGATACTGCCTTCAAAGACTCGCACCAATGCAAGTGCCCCCAGGTAATTGTCAAACCAGCTGTCATAGATCAAAGCTTTTGCAGGGGCATCTTCTTTGCCTCGGGGTGCAGGGATACGGTCTACAATGGCATCGATGAGTTCAGCTACACCCTGGCCTGTTTTGGCAGAAACAAGATTGTGTTCCGTGGCATCTATACCAATGGCCTCTTCGAGTTCGGAAAGTACCCTGTCAGGGTCTGCAGCAGGGAGGTCTATCTTGTTGACCACAGGGAGCAGTTCAAGGTCATTTTCTATGGCTATATATACATTGGCAATGGTCTGCGCCTCCACACCTTGTGCGGCATCGACGATAAGCAGTGCGCCTTCACATGATGCCAGAGAACGGCTCACCTCGTAGGAAAAATCCACGTGCCCGGGTGTGTCAATAAGGTTAAGTATATAATGCTCCCCGTCTCTTACGTAGTCCAGTCTTACCGACTGGGCCTTGATGGTAATACCGCGTTCTTTCTCGATGTCCATGGTATCCATGACCTGTGCAGACATTTGTCTGTCGCTCACCGCACCACACTCTTGAATGATACGGTCTGCCAAGGTGGATTTACCATGGTCTATGTGCGCGATGATGGAGAAATTACGAATGTTCTTTTGGGGTACAACTTTTGCCAATTTTTTTCCTTAAATAAAACCATTCCACTACAACTATACAAAAATCCCTAGTACTTACTGTAAGTAGTGGACACTGTATCAATAGAGCTAAATGGAGCCTAGTACATACACTGGCCGACGACTAAGTGTTAGTCTCAAACAATGAGTTCACACTCTCATTATTGTTCACTCTTCTTATCACTTCGCCAAGCATCGAAGCCGTTGAGAGCATTTTTATTTTGCTGGATTTTTTGGTCATAGGTATCGTGTTGGCCACAACCAGTTCATCCAGGGCACCACTTTCTATACGTTCATATGCTGGGCCTGACAGTACAGGGTGTGTACAACACGCCATTACAGATGTGGCTCCCAGGTCTTTAAGTGCCTTTGCTCCATGTGTCATCGTTCCTGCAGTATCTATCATATCATCAATCAGTATAACATCTTTACCCTCTACATCACCAATAATATTCATCACTTCAGATTCATTGGCTCTTTCACGACGCTTGTCTACGATGACCATGTCCAGACC
>CAYXZY010000277.1:0-2145 GCA_964469685.1 uncultured Sulfurovum sp.
TTTTAGCTTCAGCTTCTCTTTGAGTTGTTCATATGCAAGAGCCAGCGCACCCTGTCCATAAGGCTCTATGCGTACTGTTTGAAACTGGTACTCTCCACGAGGGGTATAGACCGAAACGGAACCTTCTACAACGATGTGCATTCCTTTTTCTATACGAAACTTCATCTTGGCAACGGATGAACGCCACATCACACATTTGATAGCACTTTTGTCATCTTTGATCGAAAAATAAAGATGTCCGGATGTATGGTACGTTGCCGAGGCCACTTCACCTTCTACAAGCGTATGCATAAAAGTAGCTTCAAGCAGTGATTTTATCTTGGTATTGAGTGAACTTACGCTCATAAGGTTTTGTGACATTTAAGCCTCCGTAGGGTGGATGTATTCACCACATATAGTAGTCAAAGAGTTGGGTAAGCCCACCCTATGCATTTATTTTTTCTGTGCTATCAGCAGTGTGGAAATTCCCATAGAAAAAGACTTTGTATACTTCATTTCGAAACCGGCTTCTTCTAACTCCTGTGCTAACATCTCTGTGGTTAAAAACTCTTCTATGGAATCAGGCAGATATTTATATGCCTCATAATTCTTAGAGATGAATCCTCCCACTTTGGGAAGTATGTTCTTCATTCCAAAATCAACCACTTTGTCTATGATACCGCTTCGTTCCTGTTTTGTAAATTCCAGGATCATCACGATGCCTTCCGGTTTTAAAACCCTGTGAAATTCCTGTAAAGCCTCTGTTCTGTCCACAACATTACGTATACCATAGGAGATGGAAATGACATCAGAGTCTTCATCCGCCAGTGGCAATACTTGTGCTTTGCCTTCTATGAATTCCGCAAAATCCACCTTTTTACGTGCCACATCCAACATCCCTACAGAAGGGTCAATGCCCACATATTTACCGATATCCACAGCATTTTTTTGTGCTTGTTCTTTCCAGTATATGAGCAGATCTCCCGTACCTGTGGCCACATCCGTTATCTGCCCCAATGGTTTTCGTCCTAAAATTTCAAAAGCCTTGTCGCACCCTTTTTTGCGCCATTGAATGTCTATGCCCATGCTCAAAACCCTATTGGCTTTGTCATAGGTAGATGCAATGTCATCAAACATCGTCACGATCTTCTCTTGTTTTTCTTGTTTGTCTGTGAGTTTTTCAATGCCCAAGGTTTTTGCTCCATATCATCAAGTCTACATCTTTTTTTTCCTGATGCAAGAACTCTAAATTCATTGTAGTATTATAGGTTAAATTGTTCGTAGAGAGCTTAGGTGTCTGATAGATCAGCAGCCAATCAATCTTAGTACCAAGTGCATGCAGCATACCTTCCCCACCTTCTACCAGAACAAAAGAAGGTTGTTCTAAAAAATCCAAATCATACACTATCTCAACATCTCTGTTCTCAATCTCAAAAAGGGGAATGGTCCTGTCAAAATTGTCTTTTTGTGTGTAGATTTTTATATCTGCTGCTTTACCCCCTGAAAATCTGCAATCCAATGTAGGCCTATCGACCCTTACTGTGTTACCTCCTATGAGAAGTGCATCACATACTTCTCTTAGCTGATGGACATGGGTTAAAGAGGCTCTGGAGCTCAAATATCCGCCACCTATACGCCCGTTGCATGTTTGTGCCAGTTTAAACAATACAAAAGCACGGCTTTGCCAAATCATAAAGGGTTCAAGCAAAGCGTTGCATTTGTCCTCCAAAACACCCACAACAGTATGCTTGAGCCTCTCAAGCCCACCGTCATGACCTTGTATGGTGTCCCTTGTTCCTACAATGACTTTTGACAAGTGAAGACTTTGAAGCAAAGAAGCACAAGAAGGTGTCTTACCTTCATGAGAACAAGGTTCTAACGTAACATAGATCCAACAGTCACTAAAAAATCCTTGGGGGAGTGACAGTAAAAAAGTATGTGCTTTTTGTGCATCTGTAGGGTCAAAATCTATTTTTGAACCTTCTAATGTTTCATACGCAGCACATAAAGCCAAAACTTCTGCATGAGATGTCCCTGCTTTTTGGTGAGCTTCAATCGCCAATATCTTACCGTCTAGCACCACCACAGCACCGACTGCAGGGTTCGGATAAGTCAATCCCTGATATTTCCAGGCTTCATCAAGGGCGAGTTGCATATAAAATTCAT
>CAYXZY010000278.1:0-2141 GCA_964469685.1 uncultured Sulfurovum sp.
GAAATTTTGACCCTACCGCTGCAGATGTTGTTCGAGCAGCAAATTATTCAGAGGAATCAATAACACATTAAATAGAAAGGTGAAGCAAAATGAAAAAAACCGCATCCATATTACTGGCTGTTTTGGCGGCATCTGCACTGTATGCCGAAGACAATGCAACGCAAAAAACCGATGAGGTACTGCAGTTAAAAAAAGAGTTGCAATCTCTGAAGAAGAAATTTGCAGGCCTTCAGGAGCAGGTAGATACGGTACAACAACACGATGCCAAAGATAATGTGAAATTTACTGTGGATTTGCGTAACGATTACAATTATATCAAGTATGACTACGACAAATACAGTTTTAAAGGCAAAGACTGGTCGGGCACATCTGCCAAAAATGACGGGCTTTTTACCACACGTGTCTATCTCAATATGAAATCCTCACCGATACGTAAACTGACTTTTTCCGGACAGGTGGCGATGTATGCCATGTGGGGTGCACATCTCTATGATGAGGATACGACACTCAAAAGCTGGTCAGCATCTTCCAAACCGGGAGATACGCTCTTCAGGCTGAGGCAGGCATATTTTGTCTATTCCGATACTTTCAGCAATGGATTGCCTTATGCATTGAGTGTCGGTAGAAGACAGGCGACAGATGGCTTCCTGGCAAATTTCAGAGAAGGCAACGAAGAACCGGGCTCGCCGCTTGCGCATATCACCAATATGGAAGTTGACGGCGCGATGTTTAAACTTGATCTCGGAAAATATACCTTGCCCGGGGCTTATATAAAAACTGTCTATGGCCGTGCACACGCAGGCGGTATAGCGACACTTTATGACAGAGTAGGATATAAACCTTATGCGCAGGAGAGTGGAGATATCAATGAAAACGTCGATTTCCTGGTCTTTCTGGGCAATATTTATGACAACGGTCAGTACAAGCTCATGTTTGAACATGCCACTATCTTCAATACCAAAGGCGCCAGAACAGGTATTGCACCGGGTGCCGACTTGCCGGATGGCGGTAAGAACAAATCGCTGGATGCCGGTACAGCTTATCTCGATGCACTCTCTTTCCAGCTCACGGGTATCGGTGACATGATCAACGATTTCCTTGACTCAACGACACTTTTCCTCTCTCTTGCCAGGACACAGTACTCTCCGGATGCGGGTCATGAGTTGCTCGGAAGCACCAGCGATGAAGATGGTTATTCTGTATGGACAGGTTTCTCTATCCCCGATATGATTACCGAAAAAGGCAAGGTCGGATTTGAGTATAACCATGGTTCAAGATACTGGACACCGATGACATGGGCGGAAGATAGTGTGCTGGGATCCAAACTGGCCGTGCGCGGTGACGCTTATGAAGGGTACTGGAATTTCCATCTCTTCGGCTTGAAAAATCTCACCGGACAACTCAGATATACCTATGAGCAGCATGATTATACGCCAAATATCAGATGCTCCGGATGGGTTGCACCTAAGCCGGTAGATATTCAGGCGCAAAATCTCCGGGCTTTTGTAAGATATCAGTATTAATCCGGGTCTGTTGCCGGAAGCTCCTTTGCATGAGGCGCTTCCGGGTTTTCAGCATCGAACGGAGTGTGTAGTAAAAATAATGAAAATCATAATTAATACAAAAAATTCACAATAAATTCACAATCATCATGTTATAATCAAACTGTATTTTAATATTAAGGAGTACTTATGAAAAAATTAGCAATCATTGCTTTAATCGGGTTGGGATTAGGTGCATCATCTCTCTCTGCAGATGCTGCCAAAGGTAAAAGAATATACCAAAAATTTATGAAAGAGGCTTGTGGTAAAACAGGTGGTGATGTATCCAATATGCATACACAAAAAGAGTGGAAAGAGCTGGAAGAGAGTGGAAAGTTCAAGGATGAACTGGAAAAAATCTGTCCTGCTGACAAAGATTTCCTCGAAGGTGCAAAATTCAAAAAACTTGAAAAACACCTTTTCGATTTTATGTATGAGTATGGTAAGGGAAGCGGTAACGTGCCATCTTGCTAAGCGATTCTCTTCTTCATAGATAATTTTAATTACAACATCTTGTCTCCAAAAATCGTCCCAAAAGATTTCGTCTCTCTTTTGGGACACTTCAAGTAAATCGTTACATCTCTTTCTCTGTCATTCGCT
>CAYXZY010000279.1:0-2132 GCA_964469685.1 uncultured Sulfurovum sp.
TTGAAGCAATTTTAAGTGCGCCGTTTACATCGTTCATATTATTGAAAGAGGCTTCCCCTTTGAGTTGCTTGAAGTGGTTTGTAAAGTGAGCGTCAAATTCATACAATGCACCTTTTTGATGAGGGTTCTCTCCATAACGTGTTTGGAATGATTTTTTACCTGTTATGAATTGGTACTCTCCAAATCCATCATTGAATCTTCCATTCATATAGTTTGCTATCATCGCATCATATGCTGCAGTATGCTCAAAAGCTTTGATCATCAGTCCACGCCTGAACTCTAATGTATCTGCTTTATTTACCAGTGCGGAAATAACAGAAGCGTAGTCATTGGTATCAGTCACGATCAATACATCATTGAAGTTTTTTGCTGCAGAACGTACCATGGTGGGTCCGCCAATGTCTATGTTCTCGATGATCTCATCAAAATCATCTGTGCGTTCAATGGTCTCTTTGAAAGGATAAAGGTTCACACACACAAGGTCAATGCCTTCCACACCAAGCTCTTTTGCCTGAGCTACATGCGCATCATCACCACGTTTATGGAGTATGCCCCCATGCACATAAGGATTGAGTGTTTTAACGCGCCCCTCGAAACATTCTGGAAATTTTGTGACTTCATCTATCTCGATCACTTTTACACCAGCCTCACTGAGTTTCCTGTAAGTTCCCCCTGTAGAAATGATCTCCCATCCTTGTTTTTCCAATCCTTGAGCAAACTCTACAATGCCTGCCTTGTCACTAACGCTTAATAATGCTCTCATGCAATAACCTTTAATATGAATAATGAATGGCGAATTATAACTCAATGTGACTTTAGATGAAGCGTAAAAGAATACGCTTCAAAATATATCATGCCAGTGTAGCACGTACCTCTTTTACTGCCTGAACCATATTGATAAGACTAGGCTTGACTTCTTCCCATTTACGGGTTTTGAGTCCACAGTCAGGATTGATCCAGAGTTGCTCTTTTGGCAATACATCTAAGAGTCGCTTGATCTGTGCTACCATCTCCTCTACACTTGGGATGCGTGGAGAGTGTATGTCATAGACTCCCGGACCTACTTCTTGCTTATATCCAACCTCTTTAAAGATTTTGAGCAGTTCATTCCCTGAACGAGCTGTTTCTATAGAGATAACATCAGCATCCATAGCCTCGATGGTACGGATGATGTCATTGAATTCCGAGTAACACATGTGGGTGTGTATCTGTGTTTCTTTATAGGCAGTGCTTACTGAGATTTTAAAGTCTCGTACTGCCCATGTCTCATACGCTGGTATATTCTCAGTTCTGAGTGGATAGCCTTCTTTAAAAGCGGCTTCATCGACTTGTATCATCTTAATGCCTGCATTTTGCAAGTCATCTATTTCATCGGAAAGTGCCACGGCGATCTGTTTAGAGACCTCATCTCTAGGCATATCATCACGTACAAAAGACCAGTTGAGTATGGTCACAGGGCCTGTGAGCATCCCTTTCATGATCTTGTCGGTCTTGGACTGTGCATAGGTCATCCACGCTACCGTCATCGGCTTTGGACGACTGATGTCTCCGTAGATAAAGGGTGGTTTTACGCAACGACTTCCATAGCTTTGCACCCAGCCATTTTGGCTAAATCCATATCCGTCAAGCTGTTCGCCAAAGTATTCCACCATGTCGTTTCGCTCCGGTTCACCATGTACGAGTACCTCAAGACCACATTCTTCTTGAAATGCCACACATTCATCAATGTAGTGTTTCATGGCATTTTCATAGTCTTCTTGGGAGATATGACCGTTTTTATAGTCGGATCTTGCTTTACGTACTTCCGGTGTTTGAGGAAAAGAACCAATGGTGGTTGTCGCAAGATCTTTGTAGCCTAAGCGTTCTTTTTGCAGCTTGATTCGTGTTTCGTAGTCTCCGTCACGTTCGAGCTTGGAGAAGGTGGCCACATTGTTTTGTACTGCCTGATTATGAATGCGTGATGAGCTTGCCCGAAGTGCATTGGCTTTTTTGTTGGCTTCAAGTGCTTTCGTATCTTTCTCATTGAGCGTCTCATCAAAGAAACATTTACTCACCAGAGCTACTTCGTCCAGTTTTTCTACGGCATAGGAGAGCCAGTTTTTGATCTCAGGATCCATTTTCTCTTCATACTT
>CAYXZY010000280.1:0-2103 GCA_964469685.1 uncultured Sulfurovum sp.
ATCATCTATGAAAGTGCAGATGAAGATGCAGATGTGATCTTCGGTACCACAACAAACTCTGCTATGGAGATCGATGAAGTAAGAATCACTATCGTTGCAACCGGCTTTGAAGACAAAAACAGTATCTCTGAGCCAACGGTCAAAAAACAGGAAACACTGTTAAGCAACACCAACAACCTTAACTCGATCAGAGCCAAAATGGTCGTAGGTGGCTACAATGGTGACAATGAAGATATTTTGGATGTACCGACATTTCTCAGAAAGCAAATGGACTAAAAAAGAAAAACGCCCAGTACTTCCCCTTTAAAACAAAGAGTCCCTTCCCCCTCTTTGTTTATTTTCCCCTATTTATTAACCATTTTTTGCTATGATACTTCAAATTTTATATGAG
This sequence comes from uncultured Sulfurovum sp., assembly GCA_964469685.1. Lineage (GTDB taxonomy): Bacteria > Campylobacterota > Campylobacteria > Campylobacterales > Sulfurovaceae > Sulfurovum. The sequence goes on from CAYXZY010000280.1 coordinate 392, forward strand.
GATTTTAGATAATGAAATACATTAAATCTCTTTCCACTCTGGCAGCAACAGGTTTAGGTACCGTCTTGCTTACGGGTGTTACAGGCTGCTCTCAACAGCAACAGGAACAACAGCAGGCCAAAGGCGCCTTCGTCATCATAGAAGAAACTGCCCCGGGAAGATACAAAATAAAAGATGAATTCCCTGCCGATGAAACACGTATCGTACTCAAGCAGCTTGATGGCGTAGAACGTGTGCTTACCCAAGCAGAAATGGACGCCCTAGTACGCGAAGAAGCAGCGAAAATAGACAATGGGACCTCCAATCTCACCAAAGAAAATGCACAAATGACACAACAAGGCGGTATGGGACTGGGTGAAGTCCTGCTTTCGAGTATCGCAGGTGCCATGATAGGTTCCTGGATCGGATCTAAACTCTTTGGAAACCAGAATTTTCAGAACAACCGTAAAGCAGGCTATAAAAATCCTTCTACGTATTCAAGAAGTCAAAAGTCTTTTAGCAAACCGCGTACCTCAAGTACGAAAAAAAGCGGATTCTTCGGTTCTAAAAAGTCAGCAGGTAAAAGCGGCGGGTTCTTCGGTGGTTAAACTACAAAAAACAACGCCACTCAGAACAGAATACCTTGAATCTCTTGGCTTTGTATGGCATACAGATAACGACGAAAGCGCTTACATTTCTGACGAATTGGTTGTACTCTCGGAAGCTGAAGCCGAGGCCTACTATGAAGCCGCCAACACACTCTATGACATGTACGTCGAGGCTGCTGAATACGTTATAGAAAACGACCTTTTTCATGATATAGGCATCCCTTTCAATCTGGTTGATGCCATCAAAGAATCATGGGAAAATGATGTGCATTGGCATCTGTATGGCCGTTTTGACCTGGCTGGCGGGGTCGATGGCAAACCCATCAAGCTGCTTGAATTCAATGCAGACACCCCTACAGCCCTCTTTGAAACGGCTATTGTGCAGTGGGCGATCCTCAAACAAAACAACATGGAAGAATCAAAGCAATTTAACGCCGTCTACGAAGCATTGATCGACAATTTCAAACGACTTGTCACACTTGAAGAAGATGTCTCTACCTTTGAAGAGCGCTATGACGGGTGGAAGTTCCTCTTCACTTCTATCAAAGGAAACTCAGAAGAAGAAAACACCGTGAGGCTCCTGCAGCATATTGCTACTGAAGCAGGGTTTGTCACTGAATTTGCCTACATAGACGACATTGAATTCGATCCTGAAGAAGGGATATTCTACAATGAGGAGAATTATGAACTATGGTTCAAGCTCATCCCCTGGGAAGACATCGCACTGGAAGAGTCTGACCTGGCAATGCTTTTAACCAACATCATCAAGAACCAAAAAGCCATCATTTTCAACCCTGCCTACACCCTGCTCTTCCAGAGCAAAGGGCTTCTCAAAGTACTTTGGGAGCTTTACCCGAACCACCCTCTTTTGCTAGAAAGCTCTTTTGAGCCGTTAGAGGGACAAAAACAGGTCAAAAAACCGATATTTGGACGTGAAGGGGGCAATGTAAGCATCTTGGATGAAAATGCCTCAGAACTCGAGTCAGTCGAAGGTGACTATGCCAACCATAAAATGATCTACCAGGCGTACACTGAACTTCCTCTAGACAGCCATGGTCACAGCTACCAAGCCGGTGTCTTTTATGCCTATGAAGCCTGTGGACTTGGCTTTAGAAAAGGTGGAAA
>CAYXZY010000281.1:0-2095 GCA_964469685.1 uncultured Sulfurovum sp.
TAATAAGATATTTGAGTTTTAGCCCATAGACCAAAATAGGATGATAGATCCAGATAAAAAAGCGATTGAGCGGGTTTTTGTTTTCGGGGATGATCTTGCCCTTGACAAAAAAGATCATAAGTACCGGTACAAGTGTCACAGAAAGCAGTGCGCCTGCTGTCATGGCAAAGGTTTTGGTGAATGCAAGGGGTGAAAAGAGCAGTCCTTCCTGTCCGGAAAGTGCAAAGATGGGCAAAAAAGAGACGACCACAAGTGCCAATGCAAAAAATATAGGGCGTCCCACCAGTTGAGAAGAGTGCATGATAACAGTGATTCGCTCCGTGTTAGTAAGTTCTCTTCTTTTGTATCCTTCTTCTTTGTGTATGGATTTGTGGGCATTTTCTATCATAACAATAGAAGCATCCACCATCGCCCCAATGGCAATAGCGATCCCGCCCAGACTCATGATATTTGATCCTATGCCAAACAGTTTCATGAGGAGAAAAGGCAGGGCGATGGTAAGCGGCAACACGATGAGCATAATGAGCGTGGATCTAAAATGCATAAGGAACAGACCTATGATGATAATGACGATAACACTCTCTTCCAGCAGTGTGGTCTGCAGTGTCTGTACTGCTTTTTCTATGAGTCCTGAACGGTCATAGGTGGTGATGACATCCACCCCTTCGACTTTCAGTTCAGACATCTTTTTCTTGATGCGCTCTATGGCAGAGTAGACATCTTCACCGTAGCGTACCATGACGATGCCGCCAACCACTTCACCTTCCCCGTTAAGATCAGCCACACCGCGTCGTGCACCCGGCACCATCTCTACACGACCAAGTTGTTCCAGAGTCACGGGTATGCCACCTTTGGTCGTGACCACCAGTTTGCGTATTTCATCCAGATCCTGAATGTACCCTTTGGCCTGCACCATCCATTCATAGCCATTTTGTATGACGATCCTGCCTCCTGTGTCATTGTTGTTGTCTTGCAGGGTTTTGGATACATCTTTAATGGAAAGACCGTACTGTACCAGCGCATCATTGTTCACCGTAATCTGGTAGTTTGGTACAAAGCCGCCGATACTTGCGACTTCGCTCACGCCATCGACGCCCATGAGCGCATATTTGTAGTAATAATCCTGAAGCGTACGTAACTCTGAGAGGGTTTTTGTCTGTGAGGTGAGCGCATATTCGTAAGCCCAGCCAACACCCGATGCATCAGGCCCCAGAGTGATCTCCATGCTGTCTGGCAGTTGGCTCTGTATGGATGCAAGCTGTTCGAGTACTCTGCTTCTTGCCCAGTAGAGGTCAGTGTCTTCTTTGAAAATGATGTAGATGAGCGCATTCTCATAGGTAGAGAAGCCCCGTACAGTCTCAATGTTGGAGATCGCCAGAAACTGGGAAACCAGAGGGTATGTCCCTTGGTCTTCTATGATCTCGGGACTTTGGCCTTTCCAGGTTATCTGTACAATGACCTGCGGGGGTGAAAGATCCGGCAGGGCATCCAAAGGGGTGTTTTTCATCGCCCATATGGATCCCAGGATGGTAAAAAGTGTGATCATCAGGATGACAAATCGGTTTCGGATGGAAAATGCTATGAGTGCCTCAATCATTGTTCATCCTTAGTAAATGCTGTTGATTTGTGCATCTGAATCCATCATGAACAGTGCATTTTCAACCACTGCATCTCCTGCATAGACACCTTTGATGACTTCAAAGTAGGTATTGTCCAGCGGTTCGAGAGACACTTTGACAGGTTCGTACTCCCCTTTGAACTCTGTGGCTAGAAAGACATACCAGGTTCCGTTTTTGCGTATGGCAGCGCTGCGTGGAATGACAAGTTTGGTACTTTTTTTGCTGCTTGAGTAAAGTGTTGCATACATGCCCGGTTTGAGTATTTCTTGTGGATTTGCCAGTGTGAGCCGTAGGGTTGCAGTAGCCTCCTTGGGGTTTAGCATGGGGTAGAGCAGGTCTTTTTTGGCTTGAAAAGTTTCACTGAACCCTTTGATCTTTACATCAAAGTGCTGCATCGTGTTCAAAAGTGCCAATTCATTTTGAAAAAGTTTTGCTTCCAGCCATACTTCAGAAAGATCCACGATTTTATACAGGGG
>CAYXZY010000282.1:0-2092 GCA_964469685.1 uncultured Sulfurovum sp.
CAATGATCAGAATGACAAGAATGGGTAGAAAAAAGAAACCATTTTACAGAATCGTCGTAACAGACAGCAGAAAAAGAAGAGATGGCGGATGGATCGAAGTAATCGGTAACTACAACCCGGTATCTGCAAACAAAGATCTTACGCTTGATACGGAAAGATTGAACTACTGGCTTTCAGTTGGCGCACAAATGAGCCCAACAGTCAAAAGACTTGCAGGGTTAAAATAGTCTTAAATGGTCACAGCATTCCTTACCTCATATGCTAAACTTTTGGTAGAATATCCTGATGATATCTCTGTTGAGGTATCGGAGGAAAATGAGGGATTTGATGAGATTACGATCTTCGCGCACAGCAGTGATATCGGAAAACTCATCGGCAAGCAGGGACGCATGATAAATTCTATTAAAACGGTGATCTCAGGTTGCAAGGCAAAAGGCGGTAAAAACTACCGTGTCAATGTCAAAGCAGCAGAGTAACCGTATGTCAAATGACAATGCGCTTATTGCCCAGATAGGACGCACAATCGGACTTTGGGGTGACCTGAAGTTCCATCTTCACACAGATTTTCCAGAACAATTTCAAATAGGTAAGACCTATCAAAGCAGTCGTGGTGAACTTACCATTACAGATATCAATGCGCAACGGGGAACTGTTCGTTTTGCAGGGTATGAAAGCATAGATACCGCCAAGAAGCTTACCAATGTCAAGATCTATGCTGACGAGGCACAGACAAGGCAAAACTGTACACTTCAGGAAGGGCAGCATTTCTGGTTTGATATTATTGGATGCACGGTGAAGCAAGGGGATGAAACACTGGGAGAAGTGACCGATATACAACGTATGGCAGATACTGACTACCTGCTCATAACAACAGATGAAGCATGGGTAAAAGCCGACCTTTCAAAAACTTTTTTGCTCCCGTATATTGACCGCTATATTTTAAATGCAGATATAGATGAAAAAATAATTTATACACAAGATGCCAAAGACATTTTAGAGGCTAGTTGAGCGTATGCGTTTCTCATTTGTCACACTTTTCCCGAACCTTGTCAAAGGGTATTTTTCTGAAAGTATTTTAAAGCGTGCGATCGAAGATGAAAAGATCTGTATAGATTTTTATAATCCGCGTGATGTCACAACAGATAAGCATAACCGTGTTGATGCACCCATGATAGGGGGAGGTGCGGGTATGTTGATGATGCCCCAGCCGCTTATGGATACGTTGGAAAAGGTGAGGTTGGATTCCCCTGACGCACATGTTGTCTTTCTCTCTCCTGTGGCGAAAACATTTACACAGAATGATGCCAAACGTTTGGCAAAAAAAGAGCACATTGTGTTTGTTTCAGGACGTTATGAAGGCATAGATGAAAGAGTCATAGAAGCGCAGGCTGATGAGCTTTTTTCTATAGGAGATTTTATCTTGACCGGCGGAGAGTTGGCCAGTATGGTGGTCTGTGATGCCATATCGCGCAATATAGAGAGTGTGCTTGGCAATGCCGACTCTTTAAGTGTTGAGAGTTTTGAAGAGGCTTTACTTGAAGCCCCATCATTTACCAAACCCAAAGAATATGAAGGAAATGAAGTTGTTTCAGAGTTTTTAAAGGGTAATCATAGTAAAATCACGGACTTAAAAAGAGGGCTTGCCTTGTGTAAAACAAAGTATTTTCGCCCTGACTTATACAAAAAAGGTATAGCAAATGAGAAATAAATATATTGAAAACTTTGAGCAAGCTCAAGTAGAAAACAGAAATGTACCCGAATTCAGAGCAGGCGATACTGTAAGAGTCGCAGTAAGGATTAAAGAAGGTTCCAAAACAAGAGTACAGAACTATGAGGGTCTTTGTATTGCTATCAGAGGTCAGGGTACAGGCCGTACATTTAATGTAAGAAAAATGGGCGCGAACTCTATAGGCGTAGAGAGAATTTTCCCACTTTACTCTGATTCTATCGAAAGTATTGAAGTGCTTAGAAAAGGTAGAGTAAGAAGAGCGAAGCTGTTCTACCTTAGAGAACTTAAGGGTAAGGCCGCACGTATCAAAGAACTCAGAAGAAAGTAATCTTTCTTTCTGCTTCATTGCATCTTTGCAGGAGT
>CAYXZY010000283.1:0-2091 GCA_964469685.1 uncultured Sulfurovum sp.
AAGGCATAGGATATTTGGCACCTGATCCTCGTAAGGGTGTGAACGACGTGTATCAAAAGCAGTATGGATCCACAACCTTGGATGCACTTTCTTTTATGACGATCGTGGAAAAAAAAGCCATTAAGCCACTGCTCAATATAGACCCAACCATCGCAGCGTTCAGTCCGTTTAATCTACTTAGCTATAAGTTTAAAGACAAAGATGAAACGATCATTTCACATCTGACTCCTGAAGCTGTATTTGATATGCTGGGCACTACCAATCAGGAAGTGAAGGATGCTTATACCAAGAGCATGAAAAAGATTGATGACCTGGTCATGAAGAACTTTCCCGATGCAAAGATCAGTTATAAAACATATGCAACATTGCCTAAAGACCCAATCATGTATTTTGAATATGATTTCAAAAGACCTAAGAATCTTGTAGATTTTGTAGATGAAATACAGGAAAAGGTAGAAGATACATTTGTGGACAAAGGATATATTATGGCAGGGTTCTTTAATTTTAAAGAAACATTTGACGGCAGCAATCTTTTGCCTCAGATGGATGAGTTTTGGACATTCTCACTTTGTCATTTCAAATACTCTTATGGATTCTTTGACAATGAAGGAGCAAGACCGGATGCAGCAGTTTTTGCGCCGTGTACCATGTTTATGTATATCCAAAAAGACAGCAATAAGCTTGTCGTGGGAATGCCAAGGCTTTCAAACTGGCTAACCATGTTCAATGTAACAGACAAGACACGTGTAGAAGAAAATCAAAAGCTGGACAAAGAGATCGTAGAGATCTTCAAAGGTATGGGCTTTAAAGAGATACCATCTGTAAAGTTTACACCTGTAAAATAATCATTGTAAAAGGAGTATATCATGGCATCTGTTCTGATTCCAATAGCAGAAGGATTTGAAGAAGTTGAAGCGGTAGGGCTTATTGACACTATGCGACGCGGGGGTATAGAAGTTCGCGTGGTTTATCTTGAAGATGAACTGCATGGTGCTTTGGTCACTGGGGCAAACGGTATTACGGTGCAAGCGGATATGTCGATCAAAAATGTCATTTCAGATGATTTTGACATGATGGTACTCCCCGGCGGATGGGGAGGTACCTATGCCTTGGCTGAAAATGCACGTGTGATTTCTTTGTTGCAGGAATTTAAAGAGAACAAAGTGGTGGGCGCAATGTGTGCTGCACCTTTTGTACTCAAAAAAGCTGGGGTGCTGGGCAATGCCTATACATGTTACCCCGGAGCAAAAGACGAGATAGACCACCCCGGATACAGAGACGATGCAAAGGTCGTTGTAGATGGTAATGTGATGACCTCGCAAGGGCCTGGCACAGCACTGTGTTTTGGACTGGCAATCATCGAACGTTTGGTGGGAAAAGAGTCCATGCAAGCTGTAAAAGACGGGATGCTGTTAGGGTACTGTTAAAATGGCCAGCCATTTGAGCCCACTGCTGAAGTGGACTCAGCGTCAGCGTAGACCATTCAGCTTTGCTGTATGGGCGTCCTATCATAACAGGCTGTAAAAGACGGGATGCTGTTAGGGTACTGTTAAAATAGCTGCCAATATCCTGGCAAAAGAAAGTGCGTCCTTTTAGTGGATACTCTTTACCCATGAGACCATGGCTTCCTGGGCTTGGGGATTTGGTGCATCCATGAAGCTAACGACAAAATGATCTGCATATTCCAAAACACCAATAGAACGGGGACGAAGAGCCATCATCGATGCATTTGGCAATTGCTTTCCAAAACAAAAAATAATGTTTTTTGCATCTAAGATATCTTCATGTATTTCACCTTCAGCTAATGATTTTGTATGGGTATAGTGGTCAAAGGTGCCAATAAACGTTGCCACTGGGTGTGTATGTATTTTTTCTTTAATATCATTGAGTATTTCATCCACTGATGTGTATTTAATGGCATCCTTTTGGATACTCAATTCGTTTACAGGGTACTTTTCCAATACTGTCTTGGCAGTCATTCTATTCCTTTTTATTATAATTCACATAATTATATATTATTTTTATTAAGATTTCTGAAGATTTTCAGAATGCACCTGTTTTTTATGATCTATAGAGTATCCCTGATATTAG
>CAYXZY010000284.1:0-2071 GCA_964469685.1 uncultured Sulfurovum sp.
GATAATACCGTGCTTTGCTTAGGTTTTTAGCCACACGTTTTCTTGCTTTATTTCCTTTTTGACTGTTTTTTTGACCGTTTCCTTTTTCACCTGTTTTACAGGGGTTTCTTTGGGCTTTTTGAGCACTTCTTTTGCCGGTGCTTCGGTCTCTTTTTCCGCTATTTTGCTTGCATTGATTTCTTTGGCTTTAAAGTTGGCGATATTTTGCAAAACGCGTCTGGTCATTTCTTGAAGCTGATAGGTGTCCATTGTATTTTCAACTTCTTGTACGGGTTCTTCCGGGGGCGTGGGGATCTCTTCTGTTACCGGCGGTATCACAGGTGGAGGAGGGGGAATGAACTCTTTGAGGTCAAGCGTAATGGACTGTTCGGATTTTTGGGGAGGCATCACAACCACTTTTTGCAAAGCCAGCAGAAAAAGCAAAAGGATGAGCAAATGCAACAGTAAAGACAGAAGAAGCGCCTTGATAGTTCTGATGGTTTTCTCCTCTTTATGCTCTTTAGTGTATAATCATCGCAATTGAACCCTCTGATCGGTCTGGATGTTCAATTTTAAAAAAGTATTATACATAAGAAGGATTAATCAAGATGGCATACGAGAAGAGCATCGCAGCATTTGAAGAAGCATACAAAGTCATACCCGGAGGTGTTGACTCACCTGTACGTGCATTTTCCGGTGTAGAAGGTACCCCGCCGTTCATCGAACGTGGAGAGGGCGGATACCTTGTAGATATTGATGGGAACCGATACATTGACTTTGTACAAAGCTGGGGGCCTCTGATCTTTGGTCATTGTGATGCAGACATAGAAAAAGCGGTCATTGATACTGCTAAACGCGGTTTGAGTTTTGGTGCACCTACCACACTTGAGACGGAACTGGCGACTGAGATCGTGGGTCTTTTTGACAGCATCGATAAAGTGCGTTTCGTAAGCTCAGGTACCGAAGCGGTCATGTCAGCCATCAGACTGGCACGCGGCTTCACCAAAAAAGACAACATCCTCAAGTTCACAGGGTGTTACCACGGGCACTCCGACTCACTTTTGGTACAAGCAGGCTCGGGGCTTGCAACATTTGGTTCTCCAAGCAGCCCCGGTGTACCTGCTGACCTTACAAAGCATACACTGTTGGCTCAGTACAATAACCTTGATTCCGTAAAGAAATGTTTTGAAGATGCCAAAGGCCAGATCGCCTGTATCATCATAGAGCCCATTGCCGGCAATATGGGGCTTGTGCCTGCAGATGAAGCATTCCTTGAAGGATTAAGAGCCTTATGTGACAAACATGGTTCACTGCTTATTTTTGATGAGGTCATGAGTGGATTCAGGGCATCACTGAGGGGTGCGCAAGGTATCAGTAATGTAAAACCGGACATGGTCACACTCGGCAAGGTCATTGGCGCAGGTATGCCTGTTGGTGCCTTTGGTGCACGTGCTGAGATCATGGCATTCCTTTCACCTGAAGGGCCGGTCTATCAGGCGGGGACACTTTCGGGCAATCCAGTGGCCATGGCCGCAGGTCTAGCCAGTCTTAGAAAACTCAAGTCCAACCCTGGGGTCTATATAGAATTTGCTAAAAAAGCGAACAGACTTGTCGATGGTTTTCAAAAAGCAGCAGCAGCTGTCAATGTGCCTATGGTGACGGATGTCAGAGGAAGTATGTTTGGTATCTTTTTCTCAGACAAGGTCGTGAAGAACTTTGAAGATGCCTGTGAAAATGACCAAAAGATGTTTGCCAGGTTTCATAAAGGCATGCTTGACCGGGGGGTGTATCTGGCTTGCTCGTCCTTTGAAGCAGGATTCATCTGTACACAGATCACAGACGAGATGATAGATACTGCCATCAAAGCAGCCTATGAGACCATGGCGGAGATCACAGCGCAGTAAATGCTTTTTCATCATTTCAATAAAACAGTCTATAAAGTCGCCTTTTTTATAGTTGTTTTATTGTTGATGTTGAGCCCGATACTGCCGGAGAAATTTGAAGCGACAATGTCTTTTTTGAGACTGAATGACAAAATGGAGCATATGATCGCTTTTTTTCTTTTGTCATTTCTACTCAACAGGGCATCCAG
>CAYXZY010000285.1:0-2051 GCA_964469685.1 uncultured Sulfurovum sp.
AATCAACCTTTGAGCTTTTTTTTAACTATCCAGGATTGTGGGCACTTTTCTTTCATCGTATCGCCTATATGTTCTACAGCAAAGGACTGCGGTTTCTTCCCCGTTTTATCTCTGCTTTTGGTATGTTCTTCACCATGATCGATATTCACCCGGCCGCAAAGATAGGACGCCGGGTATTCATAGACCATGGTGTGGGTGTGGTCATAGGCGAAACAACGGTCATCGGAAATGATGTGGTGATCTACCAGCAGGTGACGCTAGGAGGGGTAAGTACCTCAAAAGGTAAACGCCACCCCACCATTGGCAACAATGTCGTCATAGGTGCAGGCGCCAAAGTACTTGGCAATATCTACGTGGGAGATGACGCAAAAATAGGGGCAAACTCCGTTGTGGTTAAAAATGTCCCCTTCTCAGCCACAGCCGTAGGTATCCCGGCGCGTGTACTTCAGTGCGAACAGGATGCCGAGCACCTGGATCACAACTTGATCCCCGATGTCAACAAGCAGATCTTTGAGTATCTTCTCAAGCGTATACAGCTGCTCGAAGATGCGCTTCCTGAAGAAAAGAAAAAACAGATCAACCAGATTGACCATGATCTTGATGAAGAGTATGACAACTTTATCCACAGTATGGATTGATACATTTTTTTAGAGCCATACCCCCAAGGGGAAACTCTAAACATATTTGAGTACAGTCTTTTAAAAACAGACACTTCTTTGTTATACTTTTCTTAAATATTCTCAACACATGTGTTGGTTTACAAAAAGGTATCCGATGTTCAAATATCTCAGCAAAACGCTATTGACCGGTTTCATTACACTCCTGCCCCTTGTCCTTACACTCTATCTGCTTTACTGGCTAGGGGTCTCCTCTGAAGAATTCATGGGCAAACTGTTCCGTCTTATACTTCCTGAAGGCATGTATTTCCCGGGGCTGGGTATGGCTTCAGGGATCATCATTGTTTTTGTTGTAGGACTGCTGATGAAGGCGTATTTGGTGCGTAAGCTTTTCAGCTTTATGGAAGAGGTGCTCTATCGTCTGCCGCTTATCAAGTCTGTGTACCGTGCATTTCGTGATCTTTTTGATTTCTTCTCCCCCAACAAGGAGAGCATGGGGCAAGCCGTAGTGGTCACCTTTAACGATATGGAACTTATCGGTTTCATTACCCAGGAAGATCCCAAACGCCTTCCTCCGTCTTTTCGTGACCGTGACCGTGTGCTTGTCTACTTACCCATGAGTTACATGGTCGGCGGCTACACCATACTGGTCAAAAAAGAAGATGTACGCAAGTTGGAGATGAGCGGAGATGAAGCGATGCGCTTTGTACTTACAGCGGGAATCACCGGAAAAGATGAGTGACCCTCTTAGTCATCTATAAACGACTTTTGGCTATACTACATGAATTTATTTTTAAGGGTTTTATATGCTATCTGATCGTATACAGACACTATCACCATCACTGACCATTGCCATTTCATCACTTGCGCGTGATCTGAAAGCACAAGGCAAAGACATACTATCATTCTCTGCCGGCGAACCGGACTTTGAGACACCAAAAGCTATCAAAAATGCCGCGATCAAAGCGATCAATGATGGCTTCACACAATATACAGCCGTACCCGGCATCCCTGAACTACTTGAAGCAGTCGCAACCAAACTCAAAAGAGACAATAACCTGGAGTACGCACCTTCAGACATCATCGTAAGCAACGGTGCGAAACAATCACTGTTCAACCTTTTTCAGGCAACACTCAACCCGGGAGACGAGGTCATCATCCCTGCGCCCTACTGGGTTACCTACCCTGAGCTTGTGAAGTACGCCTAACAGGTTTGCCGACGGAATATTCACAGATAAAGGAAACCTTTTCGCCGAAAGCAATGAAAGTAATGAGCGATTGGTTATTGAAAGTAATTAAAATGAAACGCTCATGACCAATTATAGACATCTCCGCCTTGGCTCCGCCTTGGCTCCGCCTTGGCGGACTGGCGGAGAGGCCTATTGGGGTAAGTCGCAAAACATTATCAAAAATAATTAACAAAAAAGGCAATAT
>CAYXZY010000286.1:0-2045 GCA_964469685.1 uncultured Sulfurovum sp.
CCACACAACTTATATTGTCAAGACTTGACAATAGCTGTACTGCCATTGTCATAGGCTCCAACAGACAGATAGATAACATTTACCTAAACAAATACAACAATGGCCTGACCAAGCTTCTTAAAGAAACCAAAAATGAACAGGATGATATACAAATGTTTGCCATTGAACTTACCCAGGCTGTACGTGGAAAATATGCCCAATTTAGTGAAGAGGTATTTGAAAAAAAGAAACCATAAATTATGCAACATGCAGGGACATGTTAAAATAATGTCAAGCTAAAAAAAGATATACTTGAGAAAAATCACACTTCATGGAACTGGCGTTCTTACATACTACTGCATATCTAACGGAAGGGGAAACTATGGAAGATAAGCAAGCACTACTAAGACAGATATCACCTCTAGCGGTTCTAAAAAGCATCACAACTGAAACACAAAATGCCATACATGATCATTGTCTGGGGAATGGGTATATCGGTATATGGAAGTTCCCCTTTCGTGTGGGCAGAGAATCACGTATCAATACAGTAGATGGTAAAGATGTACTCACAGAGAGGCAAAAAAACAGTATCACCTCACCAAATAATGACATCTATCTTATAGACAATGGAACCTACCTGCAGATATCACGACAGCATTTTCAGATAGAACAAACGGAGTTGGGTTATGTTTTACGCGACAGGGGAAGTGCCTGCGGTACCACCATCAACGAAGAACAGATAGGCGGGGAAGACACCGGAGGCACCACTGTCCTCCAGGATGGAGACATCATCCGTGTAGGATCCAAGCACTCACCCTACCAGTTTCAATTTATCGTCTTGCAATAGCTTACTATTCTTAGTACTCTATAACGCTTCTTGGAATCGCAGGGGAGAGTGCTGTAGTGACTTCATAAGATATCGTATCTAGTTGTTTGGCTGCTTCTTTGGCGTCATCCATGATACATACTGCATCTTTCTGTGAAGCAAGGGTTACAAAGTCCATAGATACACGTCCCAACATGGGCAAACCTTCTGAGGTCACAAAAGGTTTTTGGCTGTCACCTCTATGCCAGCCATCGCCATACCCCAGACCATAGGTAGACACCGTCATCTCTTCGGGTGCTGTGAAATCTCCGCCATACCCTATGCGTTGACCTTTTTTCAAAACCCTGCTCGCTATTTTATTGGCATGAAGCGAAAGTACGGGTTTAAGTGCCAGCCTATCAAAAGTTTCAGGCAGTTCGTTGTAGCCATATGCCCCTATGCCTACACGAACAAGGTCTTCACTGAAACTTTTTTGTCGCAAGACGGCTGCTGAATTGTACGAATGAAAACGTACATTCTCATAGCCTGCCTGCACTACTGTTTCTTTGACTTTTTCAAAGTTCTTTTGTTGCCAAAACAGTTCAGAACCCATCTCATCAGCACTGCGGTAATGTGTCATCACACCCACCAGTACCAAGCCTTTTTTCTCTATCTGCTCTAAGGCTTGACCTACCTCATCCATGGCTACACCATTACGATGCATGCCAGTATCCACTTTGAGCTCCACTTTTGCACCTTTTTGTGCCTTTTGGATATCTTCTAAAGTATTGATGGCAAAAGAGAACTTTGGATGGCTTATGCCACTGTCACCCAGTACAAGTATGGTTTCAAAAAATGACCCTATCTCTACTGCTTCCTCTCTTGTGCGTACCACAGCATGCTTGATGCCAAACTCGGATGCAAGCTCTGCCATAAGCACCAGTCCATGCCCGTAAGCATTGTCCTTGAGAACAATGGCTATCTTGTCTACTGAGCCGGTCTGAAGTGCTATTTGGTTAAGATTGTGGTAGAAATTTTGTTTGTTTATTTTTATAAAAGCCATGATTGGGATTATATCCTAAGAATGAGAAATTAGAAATTAGAAATTAGAAATTGATACGATAAGGTTCATCAAATGCAATATATTTTATCCATTCACTCCTACCTCCTACTTCCTACCTCCTACCTTTTTCATAGGAGTAAGCTATGAAAATCATGCCTGCAGAATGGGAAAAACAACAATGTGTACTTATGAGTTTTC
>CAYXZY010000287.1:0-2024 GCA_964469685.1 uncultured Sulfurovum sp.
AAATCAAAAAGGCCAAATAGTGGTCACACCATATCTAAGTACTCCAAACTATGCCGACATCTTTGCTATTGGTGACAGTGCTGCCCTTTTAGACAAAAAAGGTAAGACACTGCCCCCAACTGCCCAAACAGCCATACAAAGCGGAGAACATGCCGCAGGCAACATCATACGTGTATTCAAACAAAGAAAGATGAAAAAAGCAGACATGAAAATAAAAGGAATCGCCATCGCACTAGGCGGAACATATGCTGCCATTGACCTGGGACATATAAGAGTCTACGGCTATACCGCATACCTCATTAAAAAACTGACAGAAAGACTCTATAAGTGGCCATTATGGCGTCTGGCATCCAAAGGATTTCGAAAAATCGAAACATGCCCCATTTAAACCAACCCTATCATACTCATAAATCTTCCACTGCATCCATGCTCTCTTCTGTAGGAAAAAAATCTCTCAACCTCACAGGCTGTACATAGGCCACTCAGTTCTATATTCGACTCCGGCACTCCACATGCCAAAAGCTGCTCTTTGTTGATCGCAGGCAGATCTAACATATATTTATCATTACCTTTTACTTCAACATGTGTAGTGTCTGAGAAATGCTGTGCAACATCCTGCCCGACTTCATAACAGCACTTACCTATGGACGGTGCGATACCTGCAAGCATATCTTTTGGGTCACAGCCAAAGTGCTCCACCATTTTGGTCACGGTTTTGGACACTATCTGGGATTTTGTACCTTTCCATCCTGCATGTACCGCTGCTATCACTCTTTTGTGTCTGTCTATAAGCAACACAGGCACACAATCAGCAGTAAGAATGCTCAGTATCACATCTTTTTGATCAGTGATCAGCGCATCACAGTCCGATATAGCGTCCTCCATGCTTTCCCAGCCACAGCTTTGGCTTTTATCTATGATTTGTATGTGGTCACTGTGGGTTTGGTTGGCACATACAAAGTGCAGCCCCTCTTCCCAACCAAGCATAGAGATGATCTTATTGCGATTTTCCACAATGCTTTGCCTCTCTTCGCCTGTATGTAAGGCAACAGAAAGGCTGTAAGGATCCGACACGTCTTTTGTGGTCACCGCATGTCGGCAGAGGTGCACATCATCAAACTTTTTAAAACGGTAAAAATCAGCCATAACAAACCTTGGAATCTTTTACGAAAGAAAGATAAATCTTTTGATATAATACCCTAAAAACAAGGGAAATACCCAAGTAGATGTTCACTTTCAACAAACAGGTCTTTAAAAACTTCTCATATTTTTTGATGATACAGGTGATTCCTCTCTTCGTCATCTCCTCTTATCTTGTGTACGAGATCAATGAACATCTATACAGAAAACAAATGGTCTACTACTTCATTGCTGCTGTGGTCTTTGTAGTCTCTGCCTTTATACCGTGGAGACGCATCATGTGGTGGTTTGTACCCATTTTTTACGTGGCAAACCTGGGACTGCTCATTGCTGTTGAGTTCATCGGCAAATCTATCCTGGGTGCACAAAGATGGATAGAGATACCCGGAGTAGGACTCACCATACAGCCTTCTGAGTTCATCAAGGTCTCAGTTATCATGATGCTGGGCTACCTTATAAGCAAACGACCCCCTGAAGAAAAAGGCTATGGCCTCTTGCAGTTCATCAAGCTCTCCATTGTCATTGTTATACCCTTTATCCTCATCGCCAAAGAGCCTGACCTGGGGACTGCGCTGGTACTGCTTATCACCGGATACGGCATCTTGTTTGTTGTAGGTGTGAACTGGAAGATATGGGTCAGTATATTTGTTGTACTGGGACTTTCAGCTCCCCTGCTTTACAGCCAGCTTAAACCTTACCAGAAAAAGCGTGTTGCAGACTTTGTAGGTAAGCCCAGTTATCACGTGAAACAGGCGCTTATTGCTATTGGTTCGGGTGGGATGGAAGGACAAAGCAAAGAAGATGCTACGCAGACGCAGCTTAAGTTTCTTCCCGTCTCTTCTACTGATTTTATTTTTGCGTATCTGGGGGAACGGTTTGGGTTC
>CAYXZY010000288.1:0-2017 GCA_964469685.1 uncultured Sulfurovum sp.
ATCTTTGATGAGAACATTGCAAAGACCCCCGGGCTTATGTTTGCATTTATGTGGTACTTCGACAGGCTCAGTAACCGATAAATTTTATAAAGAGAACTATAAGTTAAGGATTTACGGAAGTGTAGAGTTCACTCTCACCCCTCCACGCTGTGGGACTAAAGTCTCCACTCCCAAGAAAAAGCAGGATTTAAAAAAGCAGGACATAAAAAAGCAGGACTTAAAAAAGCTATTCGTCATCACAATACCTTTTGAGTAGACACCCATACTCTTCTATGCGCCTGTCACGTAAAAACGGCCAGATGTCTCTGACTTCTTTGGTGCGATCATGGTCTATGTTGGCATACAGTACCGTTTCTTTTTGATGCTTGGCATGTGCGAGCATTTCCCCTTGTGTCCCACAGATAAAAGAGTTCCCCCAAAATCTTGTGCCTTTTAATACACCACTTGGGTCAGGCTCGAAGCCCACACGGTTACAGCTGATAACAGGAATGGCATTGGCGATAGCATGGGAACGCTGTATGGTCATCCAGCTATCAAGTTGTCTTTGTTTTTCTTCTTCACTGTCATCATCGAACCATCCAATGGCTGTTGGATAGATGAGGATTTCAGCTCCCTTAAGGGTCATGATGCGTGCCGCTTCAGGATACCACTGATCCCAGCAAACAAGAACTCCCAGCTTACCTACAGAAGTTTGGATGGGCTCAAAGCCTAAGTCACCAGGCGTGAAGTAAAATTTTTCATAAAAACCCGGGTCATCAGGGATGTGCATTTTGCGGTACTTTCCTGCAATGCTGCCGTCCTTTTCAAAAACCACAGCGGTATTGTGGTAAAGCCCCGCCGTACGCTTTTCAAAGAGTGAAGTAACCAGAACAACACTGTTTTGTTTGGCAATACCACTCCAAAACTGTACATCTTGTTCAAAGTCATCCGCATAAGCAAAGAACCCGGTATCTTCACATTGGCAGAAGTATTCTGTTTGATGAAGTTCCTGGAGGATGATGAGCTCAGCATCATTTTGTGCAGCCATGTGGATATGGTCGACTGTAACCTGCAGGGTCTTTTCTTTGTTGTCATAATGTTTTTGTTGGATGAGTGCAGTTTTCATAGACATAAGTGTAGCAAAATATGTATGTAGCAATGCTTTTGACTTTTTTTGACTTTTTTAGGTTATACTTACTTTCATACAAACTAGATAGAAAAGCTAAACCTGCTGTGAAGCAGGGACAGAAAACTATGGGTCTTACAGTACAAAATCGCCAGGTTACCAATACATAGTGACTTCTTTTTGACTTTTTATCATCTATTTTTTCAGTGTAAAGGAAACATATGACGGCAAAGATATATCTTTTGGGGCTATCGGCTTTGATGCTTTCAGGTTGTGGCGGCGGGTCTGCTACATCCAGTGCAGTGAGCATGCCTGCATCTGGTGCATATATGATGAAGGCAAGTAGTCCTTACAGGGCACCAGCCATAAGCCAATCGCTCAAAAATGCCTACCTGAATGCGGTCAATGATGCCAGAAGAAAACCCCAAGACTGCGGAAGTAGAGGTCATTTCAGTGCAGCATCTGAGCTGAAATGGAGTGATGCACTCTACAGGGCAGCCTATGAGCATAGCCATGACCTTGCACAAACCAACACCTTCGATCATAGAGGTTCCGGACGTGCAACAGACCATACAGGCAAGGTGTTGCATTTAAATCGGGGAAGCACCTTTAAAGAGCGTATAGCCACCAACGGCTATAGACAGATAAGAACCATCAGTGAAAATATCACAGCTGGCACCATGAGAGATACTGCACAAAAAGCTGTGAACGCATGGATAAAAAGTGATGGGCACTGTGCCAACCTGATGAACCCTGATATCAAAGATATGGGCATGGCACATGTCAGCAAAGCAGATACTGTCTATACCCATTACTGGACACAAAATTTTGGAAAATCCAAATAAGACAATACATAAAAGGATGAAAATGATAAAGAAAATATATATACCGATTATACTGGCACTGTTGCTT
>CAYXZY010000289.1:0-2002 GCA_964469685.1 uncultured Sulfurovum sp.
CCGGCTCGAACGTTTCTCGTGTATTTTCTTCATCGATCTGCTCCATGGTGACGAGCTGCTCAGCGTTGACCTTGGAGATGCCTTCTACATTGCCTGCAATGAGGATGGCTTTTTCTTTGGTAGCCTGGTCTGCGGCTACACCACCAAGGCTTACCGTCTCATCTGCTACCTCTACAACAAGTCCTTGAACAGGAAGCTCTGCAAAACTGTTCTCTATCTCTGCTTTGATGGCACCTGCATCATCACCTGAACCTAAAACTTTCTTACCAGCACTGCTTAAAAAATCAAAAAATGCCATTCTTTCTCCTTTGCTTTGAATGTAAAATGATTATACTAATCTTTCTTTAAGATCCTGGGGAGGGTAATGCCTGTTTGGCTTTGGTACTTTCCTTTTCTGTCTGCGTAGGTGGTCTCACAGGCTTCATCCCCTTGCAGGAAGAGCACCTGTGCGATGCCTTCGTTGGCGTAGATCTTTGCCGGAAGGGGCGTGGTGTTGGAGATCTCTATGGTGATGTGTCCTTCAAAGCCCGGCTCAAACGGCGTAACATTGACGATGATACCGCAACGCGCATAGGTGCTTTTGCCCAGACAGATGGCCAATGTGTCTTCAGGCATCTTGAAGTACTCTACGGTACGTGCGAGCGCAAAAGAGTTAGGAGGAACGATGCATACATCCCCTTTGAAATCCACGACATTGTTGTCGTTAAAGTCTTTGGGGTCTACGACCTCAGCGTTGATGTTGGTAAAGATCTTGAACTCGTCTGTGACACGAATGTCGTAGCCGTAAGAACTCAGACCGTAACTCACCACACCCTCTCCTATGAGTCCTTCACAAAACGGTGTGATCATCTTTTCGTTGAGGGATTTTTCTCGTATCCAGGCGTCAGATTTTAGACCCATGTTCTTCCTTTGTTATCTTAATATCTGTATGTCTGCGCGTGTACGCAGTTTCTCAAAATAGTCTTTGAGTGCTTTGCTTTGCTGCTCTTGTTTCCATTTGGCCGCTACAGCACCTTGCGCAGCTTCAAACGGCATGATCGTTTTGCCTTGTTTTGAATGAATTTTATAGACGATGTACCTGTCGCCCGCATTGATAGGTTTGGTGAACTGCCCGTTGGGAGTCTGAAGGAACATGCTGAGCAAAGTAGGTTCAAGTTTTTTGATGGACTTTTTCATTTTGCGGGATTTGACATACGACTTATTTCGGGTCTGCAGGAACTTTTCCATATTTTTTTTATTGGACGCGGTGTACTCGGTCATGTGTATGGTGGTGGGAACGGTAAACGACTTTTTGTGGTTTTTGTAGTAAAGCTTCAGTTCATCTTGACTGGGTTCAGGCGTTGTCGCCACAACCTGGTCTTGATAAAACTTCTCTTTTTTGAGTGACTCGCGAACACTTTTTCTGTACTGTACCCATGAGGTACCCTGTTCTTTCAGGATTTTTTGCATTTTAGGAATGCTGATGTTGTTCTGGGCTGCTATCTGCGCTATCTTTGCATCTACTTTGTCTTCGGGGATGTCGATGTTGTTCATCGCCGACTTTTGCAGTCTGTCCTGAATGAGCAGATCTGTAGCCTGCGATTTGGAGATGCCCATTTGTGCTTGTATGGCACGTATTTCAGCAGTGGTCACAGGCTCACCTTCTACGATAAGCGCGATGCCGTCAACCATTTTGGCTTCCAAAGAGCAAAGCGTTAGCAGAAGGGTAAAGAAAAACATTTTTTTCATGTAAGTTCCAATTGTTAGAGTAAAGTCAAAAATTATAACATAAAGGGGTGAATGTAAATTGAATGCATACCCCAATTTGTGTATAATGCAGGCATAAAAGAGGTATAGATGAAAAAAATATTCATTTTTGTAACAGTGTTCATCTCCTGCCTGGGGGCAGATGTTCAAAATTCTTGTGTCCAGTGCCATGGCGGTCTGGCACCTATACGTGAGCATACCTCAGGTATGATGCAGGCCATTTTGCTCAAGGCGGAGGAAGCGGGCGTCAAAGGAA
>CAYXZY010000290.1:0-1997 GCA_964469685.1 uncultured Sulfurovum sp.
TTGAGAGATTTTTCATTGCTTTCCTGATGGTAAAAACCATCACGAAGATAATCAAACATCTCTTTCAATTTTTGCACAAGCATCACACAACCCTTTTTAAGCCTCTGTCACAGAAAAGAACCCATAGCCGCTCATGTCTACAGGTCATTGAATGCAGCATTGGCACCTATGACACTTCTCCCTACACATTTCCATGACATTTTAGCATAACTATCTGATAACTATGTCTAAGGACATCTAAGCTATAGTTTCTTAAAACAATACAGGGGTATCAGTAGATAATGGATAGAATCAAAATAGGTGTTATCACCACAAGCGACAGAGCTTCACAGGGTATCTATGAAGATATTTCAGGCGTAGCGATCATGGAAACAATGAATGCGTATCTTCTCAATGAGTGTGAGTATGAATACAGGTGCATTCCCGATGAACAGAGTCTGATAGAAACAACCCTCATAGAACTGTCTCGTGAGTTGCATTGTGATCTTATAGTGACCACCGGGGGTACAGGCCCTGCCAAAAGAGATGTGACCACCGAAGCCACTGAAAATGTCTGTGAAAAACTTTTGCCAGGCTTTGGTGAGCAGATGAGGGCAGTAAGCCTTCAGTATGTGCCAACCGCCATACTCTCACGACAAACTGCCGGGATCTGCAATGGTTCGCTTATCATCAACCTTCCTGGTAAACCAAAGTCCATCCGTGAATGTCTTGATGCTGTTTTCTCCGCAGTGCCATACTGCATAGACCTTATCGGTGGGAACTATATGCAAACCGATGAGGCAGTGATCAAAGCCTTTAGACCTAAGTCAAAATAACGATTATACGGAGAATACTATTTAATATGAACGTAGATTTTATAGAAGAAAAGCTCAATGAGATCATCAAAGAGCTTGAAAAAGAGGTGATGGAAATACTGATGGATGAAAGCCTGGACAAAAAGCAGACCAACTTGCACATGAAACCGCTCACCTCTACTAAAAAAATACTGAACAATGCTCTGGACAGCATCAAAATGGTAGATGAACTCGGACGTAAAGATCTGGAGAACTAAATGACCAATGGTGTTATTTTGGCTGCTTTTGCACTTGCGGTTCTTTTATTTTTTGTGGGTATCTACAAAACTACCAAAACGCAAAAAAAGATCTACATACTGTATATGCTTCCTTTTTTAACGATGATCATAGGTATGTTCTTTATTTAATGTTGCCTTTGGCATCTCTGGTAGTGGTCATCCCTGCGATCAGCCATGACTGCATACCGCCTCTGTACCATTTCAATTTTTCTGCAGGGTATCCTATATCCATTAATGCATAGATCATATCTGCAGACTGTGTACACCATGGTCCATTACAAAAGATGAGCAGTGTTTTAGCGTCTTCAAAATCATAGTGATTATCTTTCTCTATCTTTACCCCAAACAGTTTTAAAGTATCTTCAAATTCAAATTCATACTCTTTGGGATGCTTTATATAAATAAAAGGCACATTGACAGCGCCGGGTATGGTAAAGTCTTCATACCATTGTTCCGTACGGCCATCAACCAAAAGCATATCGGGGTCGTTACGCATATGTTTTATAAATACCAGAACCTCAAGTTCTGCGTAGGTCTCAACATCATGATCTAGCGTTATGGCCATCAATTTTCCTTTGGTATGAATATAAGTGGATTTACATTCATCCGGCACACTTGCATGGGCGTAGTTCCCGCTCCAGAACATTTTATCTGTTATGAGCACCTTCTTGCAAATTTTGGGAATGTGGCGTTTGACCAAGAATTTTTTTTGCTTATGATCTTGCGCAGTATGTACAACTTCTACACCGGTATACTCAAAATCTTCTATGGCCAACAAAGGAACTGCCAATACGAAAAACCATACACAATACCGCATCATAATCAAAGGTTCTCCTTTCAAAGCATGTAGGTTTATTCTACCATAGATGCCTTATATAAGAATATGTGCTTAATATCAGACGTTCTTGGCAACTTTATAGGTAGG
>CAYXZY010000291.1:0-1974 GCA_964469685.1 uncultured Sulfurovum sp.
GCCACCTAAGCAACCTAGATATACTGGAAGGAGAATAGGAATGCATTTTCCTCGTCTTCAAGATGTAAACCTTGAACCATTATGGGAAGAGGAGATCAACCATAAGCTTGCTATCAAACATGCATTGCTTTTTTCTGAGATCGATGGTGTGAAAACATGCATCGTCGAAGAGGCAACACTGGGTGAGGCATTAAATTATTTTTCCAAACTCTCTTTGGACTATCCTGTCAGCATAGTAGATGCAGAGAGTTTTCAGCGTTTGAACAACAAATTCCTAGAGATACAAACGGGGTCAGATTTTGAAGAGATGACGACCACATCCGATGAACTCATTGAAGTGGAATCTGACCTTCTGGAGTTCATCCGAAACTCCCAGGACCTTCTTTCCAGTGAAGAGTCAGCCCCAATCATTAAACTTGTCAACTCACTTTTCTTTCAGGCACTGCAAAAAGGTGCCAGTGATATCCATATTGAAAACGGTGAGCATAAAGGGGAAGTAAGGCTGCGTATAGATGGCGCACTCAAAAAGCATTTGGATCTGGACAAAAGTATCACGTCTTTGGTGATCAACCGTATCAAGGTGATCTCCAATCTCGATATCTCAGAAAAACGTGTGCCCCAGGATGGTCGTACACAGCTGAGTATTTCGGGTAAAAGCATTGATGTAAGGGTATCGATGCTTCCTACCTACCATGGTGAAAGGGTGGTGATGCGTATCCTTGCGCAAAGTGAGCATATCCCTACGTTGGAATCACTAGGGTTCAAACCACATGTCACACAAGCGCTGTATAAACTTCTGCAGCATGCACATGGTATGATACTCGTTACCGGCCCTACAGGTTCTGGTAAATCCACCACACTGCATGCCTGTTTACAGCATGTCTCAACACCAGATAAAAACATCATTACCGTTGAAGACCCTGTAGAATATAATGCAGATAACATTTCCCAAATACAGGTCAACACAAAAGTAGGGTTGACCTTTTCTGCAGGGTTGCGTTCTATTTTGCGACAAGACCCGGATATTATCATGGTCGGGGAGATGCGTGACCGGGAAACAGCAGAGATAGGGCTTCGTTCAGCACTGACAGGACACCTGCTTCTTTCTACGCTTCATACCAATGATGCCACTTCGGCACTTAGCCGTTTGATGGACATGGGTATTGAAAATTTTCTTATATCCTCTACCCTGTTGGGGGTTTTGGCACAAAGGCTTGCACGTAAACTCTGTGTAGAATGTAAAAAAGAAGACTATCTTTCGCCTGCACATGCCGAGGAAGCCAAGGTGCCAAAGGACAAACTCTTTTTCCATGCTGTAGGATGCAAGCATTGTGACTTTACAGGCTATAAAGGAAGGCAGGCCATTGGTGAGATCTTTATCATTGATGATACGGTCAAAGAGATGATGAAAGACGGGCTGAATGATTTTCAGATTAGAGAGGCTATGAAAAAAGCAGGCATGGAAACTATCGCCGACAAGCTTAGAGAGATGATGATGGAAGGGATCACCTCCTATGAAGAGGCGGTACGTGTAGGACTTATGGATGGCTAGGTAGATGGCGCAGCGTAAAGCATTTACTTTGATAGAGGTACTTATCTCTATTGCTTTACTGGCACTGATGATCGTGCCGCTCTTCTCCGTCATCGATATGATGCGAAAATCCAATGACAAACTTGCCGATGCACTGGAAAGTTCCAAGCAGACAAGCAAAGCCACAAAAGTGCTCTTTATGGACATTTTAAGCTCAGACGGGCAACTCACCATTCAAAAAGATGAATATACACGACTCTGCATTGAAGATACGAAAAATTCACTCTATAATCTTCCCACTGCCAAGGTCTGCTGGCTAGTGCTTAAGAAAGATAACGCACTGGCCCGTATTGAGGGAAGTGCATACAAAATACCCTTGAAGTTTGAAGACAGGGTAGAAGTAGACAGCGTCATGCAGGACATTGAAGTGTTCGATGTCTACC
>CAYXZY010000292.1:0-1958 GCA_964469685.1 uncultured Sulfurovum sp.
ACTGCAGTACCCCCAATAGCGATCTCTCTACAATACACAAGAGCATCGTTCAGTTGTTTGAGGTTTGTCTCCAGCATGGCTACATAACCTGAGATCTCCTGACCCAATGTTAACGGTGTGGCATCCTGAAGGTGGGTACGCCCGATCTTTACTACGTCCGAAAAAGCCTTGGATTTTTCTTCCAATGTAGACTTTAACTGCTCAAGTGCAGGGATAAGATCATCTGTCACAGCGACGACTTCTGCAATACGCATACCTGTAGGAAAGGTGTCATTTGAGCTTTGTCCCTTATTGACATCATCATTGGGGTGTACAAGGTTTTCTTTTGTAAAATCGCCACCAAGAATTTCCGTTGCCTTGTTTGCCACAACCTCATTCATATTCATATTTGACTGTGTTCCCGAACCTGTCTGCCATACCACTAGAGGAAAATTATCGTCTAACTCACCTGCCAGAATACTTTCACATGCTTGAGCAATAGCAGAAGTTTTTTCATCATCGAGGCGGCCGAGTTCCTGATTTACAAGCGCACAGGCTTTTTTAAGATTTGCAAAACCGTAGACGACCTCAATCGGCATTTTTTCATTGCCTATTTTAAAGTTTTGTACTGACCTTTGTGTCTGTGCAGCCCAGTATTTCTCAGCAGGAACCTGCATCTCTCCCATAGTATCTTTTTCTATTCTAAATGACATCACTTTCCTTCTTTCTCTTGTAAGACACTATTTTTTATCAAAAAAGTGTTTTTCTTTTAATACATCGATCATCTTTCTGACAGACTCTACACTTTTGGCGAACTTGCGTTTCTGCCCTTCACTCAGTGTCATTTCAAAAAGCTTTTCTACACCATTGGCACCCAGTGCAACAGGTACACCTGAGACCACATCATGGTGACCGTAGTGACCATCAAGGAGTACTGCACATGGGTGAATTTGCTTTGTATCTTTTAAGATCGCCTCTACCATTAATGCTGTAGATTTTGCAGGAGCATAATAGGCAGACCCTGTTTTAAGGTAACCCACGATCTCTGCGCCGCCTGCCTTGGTTCTTTCTACGATCTCCAAGATCTCCTCTTCATCCAGAACATCGGTTAAAGGTACACCTGCAACCGTTGAGAACTTTGGAAGAGGTACCATGTCGTCCCCATGACCACCCATCACGGAAGCACGTATCTGCCCTGCACCGTATCCTATCTTCTCGTGAATAAAATGTGCCATTCTTGCAGAATCCAAAATACCTGCCATCCCTATCACCCTTTCTTTAGGGAAGCCGGATTCTTTCAGAGCTACATAGGTCATCACGTCTAGAGGGTTAGAGACCATAATGATGATGGCATCGGGTGCATGCTCCTTTACATCCTGTACAACTTCTTTTGTGATCTCAGCATTGATCATAAGCAAGTCATCCCTGCTCATGCCCGGCAGCCTTGGGGAACCTGCCGTAATGACTACAACATCCGAACCGGCCAGACCAGAAGCATCTTCAGCTACAGAGACAAGTGTATGCATACGTGCAGCATTGGCTGCCTGTGACATATCTAACGCTTTCCCCTTGGCTATCTCAACATTTCTGTCTCTAAGCACTACTTCATGGCAGACACCTTTCATCGCCAACGAATATGCTACCGTAGCACCTACATTTCCTGCACCGATAATCGATACTTTTTTACCTTTATTCATATAATTTTCCTTTTTATGTGAGAACTATAGGGGACCTCAGGCAAAACATAAATCATAATTTCCGTTATCAATTATGCTTTGCAGCAGATGAGGCTTACATCAACCCTATGTTAAAGTTTGCATCTTTTTACACTAGATGCAAGAGAAGTGGTTGTGAAGGGAAATCCCTTCACAGAAGATTGACGCTGATTAGATAGCGTCAATGATCGCGTTGAGTGTAGCTGACGGTCTCATCGCTTTTGAAGCAAGCTCATCGTTTGGATGGAAGTATCCGCCTACATC
>CAYXZY010000293.1:0-1944 GCA_964469685.1 uncultured Sulfurovum sp.
TAGTGCAGAGTGCTCCAGATCTTTCGTGATAATAAACTTCATCTATTTTGACCTTAGGACGATCTCATACAGAGCTCTGGCTACCCTCGCACCCTCAGTGATGGAATTTGCAGAGAGTGTGGATCCGCTGATGGTAGGAATATCTTTGCCTATAGTGAGTTTGGCAGCTGGCTTTCGGTTTTGAAGTTGCCCCATCCAGATACTGCCTGGAATATACTCCGGCGGTTCGCCAAATGCCATGATCTCAGAAAAACGCAGTGTCCCTGTTCTGTCAAAAGCGTAAAGCACGGTAGCCTTTTTGGAGCGCACTTTACGGGTAATAAGCACAGCTACACCCACTTTTTTCGACTTGGACATAATGTCGTAATATCGATACACTTTTGTCTTGACGGCAGCTTTTGCCATTGCTCTGATCTTGGAAAACTGTGCCTTTGACAAGATCAGCGATCTTGGCTTGACCTCCGTTACATCTTTAAACGAAGTCTTTACCACCTCATCTACCGATATATTCGCTTTGCCATAAGTGCATGTTACAAACAGTGCACCAAGCAGCATGCATACAAAAAAATTTTTCATCATTGTCCTATATATTCCCATAGTGTCCTAGAAAATAAATCCTAGTCCTACAGAGACCGTATTGGTCTCTTGTCCATTGACGTCATTCATTTCATAATCGAATTTTAAGACAGTCTGATCGGTTGGGAAGAAGTTAAATCCTATTGTAACAGTTTCTGTATCAAACGTATCTTCATTTTGTCCATCAACTGTCTTTTCTACAGGATTATAGTTTTCATACTGCGCAAAGACAGGTATTTTATAGTCCAGCCCTATCAGTCCACCAATATCATAAGCAATATTGCCGTAGTATCCGCTTGCTTTTTTTGCTGCATTGCTACCTAGTTTCTCTGCCCCGTCCAGTGTTGTTTGCGTATACAGTCCATAGGCGGAAAATGCACCGCTTTCATACCTGCCGTGGATGTCGAACATGGTGGTTGTCAAGCCATCGACCTCAGGACTGTCCTTCAGGTTTGAACCCCCGCCATAATACATAGACGCACCTACAACCAGACCATTGACACCTGTATAATCAACACGACCGACAAAGGCAGGGTCAAATGATGCATTTTTACTTGACCCAAGTCTGCCTGAGCGTATCCAGCCTGTCTTAGGTTCTATTGTTTTGTCATTATTGACATTTAAAGCATTGATCATACCTGCAGTATATTCAATACCTGCTTCATCGAACCGGCCGTAAGCAAGAATACCATTCTCGTGCCAGGTTGAAGGAATGAGCTGTCTTTCAATCTCGGGTCTCTGTACGGTGTTGAACAGTGTTGGTTCATGCCTAAGATTTGTCAGACCCATAGGTGAAAGTATATGCCCTGCTCTGATGGAGAACTCATCTGAGAGCAAGAAGTCAAGGTATAGAAACTCGACGACCACTGATCCGCCTTTATCGGAGGTGGCTCCATGTTCAAACTCTATCTCGGCATTGAGTATTACCCAGTCATTGAATTTATAACCGATATACGTGATAAACCTATAGATATCTGCAAAATCATCACCATTGTCCGGATTGGCATAGAACATTTCACCATATCCACCAATAGAAAGCGGGTTCTTTGAAAAATAGACTTTGGAAGCTGCTGCACCCATTCCGTTATATGACTTCTGGGTATCTACCAATGTAAAACCACCTGACTGTGAGGCAAGTACCTCTTCTGTCAATACCGTATTTTGTTCCTCAAGTGCTTTTACTCTCTCCTCAAGTGTTGCTGCCTGTGCGCCTAAAGCCATGATAGCTACTGTGCTTAATGCTGTTGTGATCTTGTTCATCATTTTCCTTGTTTTTGTTTATTTTAAACTTGATAGTTATTATCGAAATCGGAATTTAACAGAAGTTTCCTTAACCTGTCATTAAAATGATAATAATTATTGAAATAA
>CAYXZY010000294.1:0-1908 GCA_964469685.1 uncultured Sulfurovum sp.
GGTAAGTGGCCAAAGTCGTTAACTTATCGGCAAAGTCAGAAGCATAAATGTCTGCTTCATAAAAATAATAATAATTACTGTCAGAGAAATTATCATGCGAATTGCGCAGTGACAGAATATTTATATCCATATCAACCGAGGTATCCATAAATTTGTCAATCCCCATATCCCAGCCGAAAGTTCCTTTACCTATGGTGAGTTCTGCACCCTGAAGCATACTGCACAGCAGTAAGGGCAAAAGTATTTTTTTTTCATTCCAATTCCTTTTTTTATAATAAAAGCACCTACATACATTGTACAAAACACAACTTAATTATCTAATCCATTTCTTACCAACACTTAGGTAAAATATACCAATTTTTATACAAAGGTTGAGCCGTGCTTTACAATGTCGTCGAAATTCAGAAAATATTACCACACAGATATCCCTTTCTTCTAGTAGACAGGATCACCAAGCTTGATGTGGGTGACTACATAGAGGGATATAAAAATGTCTCTATATCTGAGCCGGTATTTCAAGGTCATTTTCCTGACCACCCTATCTACCCCGGTGTGATGATCATAGAAGGTATGGCTCAGGCCGGTGGTGTACTGGCATTTAAAAGCCTTGGGGATGAAGCACAAAAAGACATAGAGAACAAAGTCGTCTATTTTATGAGTATCGATAAAGCAAAATTTCGCTCACCCGTCACCCCCGGAGACCAACTCGTGTACAAGATCAATGTCATCAAACACAAAGGGCAGGTATGGCAGCTGGATGCCAAAGCCTATGTCAATGACAAGGTCGTAGCACAGGCAGAACTCAAAGCTATGATCGTAGACAAGTAGCACCAGATGTCTCAGATACACCCAACTGCCATCATTGAAGAGGGAGCCGTCATAGGAGAAAATGTCACCATTGGTCCCTTTACGCTCATTGGCGCAAAAGTGAAGATTGGGGACAACACTACTGTGGCTTCCCATACGGTCATAGAGGGTAATACGACCATAGGGAAAAATAACCGCATCTTCTCCAATGCTGCGATAGGTACTATCCCCCAGGATCTCAAGTATAAAGGTGAAGAAGTTCAGCTTATTATCGGTGACAACAATTCCATAAGAGAATTTACCCTGCTCAACCCTGGCACTGAAGGTGGTGGCTCTGTGACCAAAATAGGAAACAACAACCTGCTCATGGGTTATGTGCACCTGGGACATGATGTCATCATGGGTGACCACTGTGTTCTGGCTAACGGCGTCGCACTTGCAGGGCATGTAGAGCTGGGAGACCATGTGGTCATCGGTGGCTATACTCCTGTACATCAATTCTGCCATATAGGTGACTTTGTGATGATAGGAGGTGCCTCGGCAGTGACTCAGGACATCCCCCCTTTCTGTCTTGCTGAAGGCAACAGAGCTGTTTTAAGAGGACTCAATCTTAATGGCCTGCGCAGAAAGCTTGACCGTGAAGACATCAATGAACTCAGGGCTGCATACCGGGTACTTTTTGAAAAAGGCCAACCCCTGCAGGATATGACGCAAACACTTCTGGAAACAACAAGCTCAGAAAAAGTCAAAGCATTGTGCAGGTTTATACAGTCTTCTAAAAGGGGTATACCTTTTGCAAGACACAATGATACGAAAAACCATACAAATAACGAGGAAAAATAATGTCAGTTAAAACATGTAGCTTTTGTGAATCTGCAGAGAGCGAAGAAAATCCACTCATTGCGGGTGAGAGTGCATACATTTGTTCAAACTGTGTCGTCTCTGCCTACAAGATACTTTTTGGTGAAGAAGATATGGATGAGTCACATATGGACATGGAGGCGCACACGCTCTACACCCCCAAAGAGATCAATGCACTGCTCAACGAGTATGTCATCGGTCAGGAAAAAGCCAAAAAAACACTTTCTGTTGCTGTCTATA
>CAYXZY010000295.1:0-1892 GCA_964469685.1 uncultured Sulfurovum sp.
GGCAGAAGAATGGTGGTGTTACATTAAAGATGATACACTCTTCTTATGAAAATTTATTGCCTAAAACGCTCCAACATGGCTTTGAGTTCTTTCTTGTCTATCACCACGGACTTGTCTCCGCGTTTTTTAGCATAGAGTTTTCGCACCATCTCTTCTACTGCCTTGTCTTCACTCATGTGGGCATAGAGAATTTTCAAGGCATCTGATTCTTTGTTGTATGTTTTGGCACCTTTTAGCATTGGTATCATCATCTGCAACAGATAGACAAACACAGCACCCAATACAAAGGCAAGTGCCAGCATCCACCATGCTATATGCTCCACCTGCACCGTTTTTTCAATGACTTTAGGGGCTTGCAGACCCTGGTCTTTTGTGTGTACCTTTGCAGGTACATTGGTCGCTTTTGCAGGTGCGCTGCTTCCTTCTACCTTGATGTCATACCCCGGTACTTCAAGCATAGTCGTCTTTTGAGTCTTCGGATCATAGACCGATATGCTGCGCGAAGGAATACTGAAATCACTCTCAGAGATGAATGCAAAACTTTTTGTGTAGGTACTCACAAGTTCATTTTTCTCAAGCCCGGTTTCCACCTTTGCCTCGTCAGAATATACTGTCACCCCGTCTATCTCGTACTCTGGGAATTCAAAGTCTTCCAGATTTCCTTTTCCTTTGATCGTGATCTTGAGATTGACAGGTTTGTTCGGCTTGACATGTTGTGTATCTAGCCTAGCATCTAAAGTGAACTCTCCTACAAGATCTGCATTGGTATTGAGAGGTTTCACCTCGATCTTCAATGGATTTGACGCAATAGGCATCCACGATACCCCTGCTCTGCCAAAGATGTCCTGTCTGCTCCAGTCCGGCTGTCCAAGTTTTGCTGCAGCCGGTGAGATGGTATAGTTCCCTTCTTTTTTAGCGGTGAAAATATACTGCTTCTCTATGACACTGTAGCCATTATGGGCATACTCCTTTTGTCCTTCCAGTTCTTTAATGAAAAAGTCTGGAGCCGTAGGAGCCACATAGTCTGTGATCTGGATACCTTTGAGTGAATTATCTATGGAGATGTAGAGTGTCACCACAAAAGACTCACCAACAGAAACCACGTTTTTATCTGTTTTGAGCTGAAAATCAAATTTGCCGCTTTTTTGCACTTTGGGTGCTTGTGATTCTACCACTCTGATCTGTATGGGTTTAGTTTTATAGTTCTGCTTTCCTATGCGTACCGTGTAAGAAGGTATGACCATATCTTCCTTGGGGACAAACATGTACTTCTTCACGGTAGAAGTTTCACTCTCCATACCGTTGGAGGTGATCTTCATACTGCTTTGTCTGCTTGTGCCCGAAGAGCGTACTTCTATACCATTGATGGTATCTATATCCGGGAAGGCTGCAGAACTTCCTATGGCCTTTATGCGCAGTTGGACAGGGTTTCCTTTGATCACTTCTTGCGTATTGACTGTTGCTTCTACACTGTCTGCATGGAGTACAGTGACCAGCGTAACATACATTGCAAAGAGTAGATATAAATATTTTTTCATGTGTACGATCCTTCTTACCACGGGTTAACCGTTCTGTTTTGTTTTGTTTTTTTACCATCACCCATCTGATACATCATCGTAGGTGTTTTACCTTTTTGCATCTTTTTCATAAGGCGTTTGAGTTCCTGCTCTTTCAGTTTGTCTTCTTTGCTCATCTTTTTTTTCTCTTCAGATCCCTGAGAAGAGGCGTTATCTTTTTTGTCTTGAGGCTTCTTTTTGTCGTTCTCTTTCTTTTTGCCATCCTCATTCTTTTTTTCGTTCTCTTTCTTTTTGGCATCTTTCTTCTTTTTTTCACCCTCTTTTTGCTTTTGATTCTTTTGTTTGTTTTTTCCTTCTTTGTCTTTATCTTTCTGG
>CAYXZY010000296.1:0-1885 GCA_964469685.1 uncultured Sulfurovum sp.
TGATCCGCCCCAAAGTCGATCTCGCCACCCTGTTGCATGCCTATATGAGTGAAAGTTTTTTCGACAAAGAGAGTGATTTCTCCAGACCCAACCGACGTTTTGTACATCAAGGGCTCTATCTGCCCGGCTACCGTTATGAACAGAGTCGTATCCTGCTCTATATCGCGCTGGATCGATCGATGAGCATCGACAAGAAGACCTTTTCCAAATTTCTGGGGATCATCGACGGAATCCTGCGCATGAGTATCGACTTCAAGGTCACGGTGGTTCCTTTTGATGACAGTGTTGACCCTGCAAGCGTCGTCACCTATGATGCGCAGCAGATACTTCCCGCGATCGCGTTTGAGAAAAGCAATGGCGGAACGCTGTTCGAGCCTGTGGCAGAGTATCTGAATCGAAGGATCGAGCCGGGTGCCATGCTGATGGTACTCAGTGACGGGTTTTTCAGAATGGAAGAGGCATCGCCGATACAGACACTCTTTCTGGTGAGTAAAAAAGTCAATATCCCGCGCTTTAAAAAGTATGGTGATGTCTTTTATTTTGATCTGTAAAGGATGGCGATGTACGAACTGAATTACAAAGATGAAATCGAGTCAATCAAGGAAGAAGCCGATTTTGAGTGTAGAGGGGATGCTCTCTACTTGGGACATGAAGATGTAGAAGCGAGGCTTGAGTGGGCATTCTACCGCCCGTCTGGCTCCCATCCTGATCAGGTGAGCGATACCGATCCGATCGTCTCCATTATGGCATTCAACCACTCCAGGCTCGGAGCCTATGAGCGTTTTACAAGGTTACATCCATCCGTGATAAAAGATTCGCATCTGCGAAACAAGATACGCAACAGGAGCCGCATGCTTTTTCGTGCAATGGTAGATGATGATTTCTCTGAACTTATCAAGGTATTGGAATTTGCACCTGTATTTCTTAGTGTGGCATGTGATCAAATGATACACGGGCGTATCTGGAATGACACCTATGCAGATCTTATTGCGGCTTCCACATTTCTTACCATGACCAACGAGTGCTTAGATAAAGAACTCTCTGAGGGCATCAAAAGACGATTGCAGCCCATTGGTAACTTAAGTTATGAAGAAGCCAAGAAGTATCTTGAAAAATTAACCTCACTGGTACAGAATTTGCATAGTTTCATTAAAAGACATTATGTACAAGAGTATGAGGTATGGTTGGAAAAAACATCACTCCACCCACTCCAGCGCATCACCTTGCAAAAACAGGTTGATATTTTAAAGGATTAGTATGTTGGATACAGAAGACAAAGCACAGCTGATACGAAGTGTGATGAAGGCTATATATAATTTAAGCGATGAAGACAATTACAGTGTTTATGATGCTATAGATGTGGCCGAATATCTTGGTTTGGATCAGCAAACCTTAGATGGCACCTTAGAGGTGTTGTGGGAAGCAGGGTGTCTGCAGGAGTGTATGACATTAGAGGATGACGGTGCGACCACTTACGTGTTGACAGACAAAGCCATTGATTTGGTTGAAATGGGATAACCCGTATTTGCCGGATTACTCCCGGTATGTTTTTCGCCAGTAACCTCTGCCTCCTCTGAGTGAGACGCAGTATTTATCGGGAAATCTCTGCTGAAACTCTTTGAGCCTTTCCAGTGTTGATTTGCCTGTATCACAGTAAAAGACCAATACCGTTTGCTTAGGATACTGTTTAAGTTCATAGGGGTTGTATAAAATGGTATCTGCACCTTCTATAGGTTTGTTGATGGTGTCAACCAACAGGGTTTGAATACCTTTCTCTTTGTTGCTTCGCTTCTGTCTAAAGTACTCTTCCTGCGACCACTCTTCTTTTCTCATAGGTATACTGCTTTATTTTTGATATCCATATGCATAATCTATTCGTGAATAT
>CAYXZY010000297.1:0-1825 GCA_964469685.1 uncultured Sulfurovum sp.
CTCTTTGTATCGCATGCCGTACTTAGGGAGTAAAGAACCCCATACTTCTTCGGTATACCCCAGGGTGGTTTTCATGAAGTCGGACATCTCATTGTCTTTGGCTTCGTTGGCTACAGTGGTTTTACCCGTAGAGCCACCCATACCTATGAGCGAAAGCGGGTTGAACCCGGCGAAGTATGCTGCAGCACCCAGACCGATGATCGCCCAACCAAACTTGGTTTTAAGCAGAGGCTTGACAATGGGCCACAACATCATCATCGTACCCATAGACGGCATACCGCGACCACCGCCACCCGATGTGCTTCTTCTGTCCTCTACATTGGTACTTTTTCTTCCGCCTTTCCATCTCATAGTCTTTCCTTTGTTATCCAATATTTTATTACCTAGATTATACCAACCAAAAGTAAAAATCTACTACAATAATACTACTAAAAAATTGTGGTTCTTTAGTTGAGATGCACCCAAAGGCATCATAACCAAACACTGCAAATGGACTCTGTCCATCCACAATAAACAAAAGGATACAAGAAGTGTCATTAGCTCTAGCAAGAAAATACAGACCTGCCACCTTTGATGACCTTATCGGTCAAGAGGCAGTCTCCCAGACACTCTCTCTTGCGCTTGACAGCAACAGGCTCTCCCATGCCTACCTTTTCTCCGGACTCAGAGGTTCAGGAAAGACCTCTACGGCGCGTATCTTTGCAAAAGCATTGCTTTGTGAAAAAGGTGCCACCTCACACCCTTGCGGCACCTGTTCACACTGTACCATGGCAGCGGACAATTCTCATATGGACATCATTGAGATGGATGCTGCGAGTAACCGCGGTATTGATGACATTAAAGACCTGATTGAGCACACCAAGTACAAACCAAGCTCTGCCCGCTACAAGATCTTCATCATCGATGAAGTCCATATGCTTACCAATCAGGCATTTAATGCGCTACTCAAAACACTTGAAGAACCACCGGACTTTGTAAAGTTCATCTTGGCGACAACAGACCCCCTTAAACTGCCTGCGACCATCCTCTCCCGTACCCAGCACTTCAGGTTCAAAAAGATCCCGCAGCCTCTTGTCCTCAAGCACCTCGAGCACATACTCAACCTTGAAAATATCGGGTACGAAAAAGAGGCGCTCGATATCATTGCGCGTTCTGGCGCGGGAAGCCTGAGAGACTCACTTACACTGACAGACCAGGCCATTGTCTACTCCAAGAACTTTGTCGATATCTCTACTGTGACCGGAATGCTTGGCATCATCGAGCCCAGTCATCTGGAGGCACTGCTCACAGACATTTTGGCCAAAGATACCTCCAAGATCCTAGCCTTTATCACTATGGCACGTGAGTATGAGGCAGAGATGATCCTCGATGAGCTCACACTCTACCTGAAAGAATTGCTTCTGGGAGGTCAGGGAAAACTCAGTCCAATGATCATCGAACGATTTTTTAGGGTCATCGCCGAATCCAAAACCTTACTTTCTCTTGGAAGTGACGGTGAATTCGTGCTTTCTTTGACCCTGTTCAAAATGATGGAAAGTCTGGAGATAAAAGACATAGACAGCATGATACGAGGGCTTGAAAATGAACTCAAAGGGGTAGAAGTCTCAGAGATCATGGTGACCACCCCCGCGCCAGATGTCTCTGCCCCCGCAGAGGTTATCACTATCACCGAAGATGAGATCGTAGCAACCCTGCCCCCTGTGCAACCTGCGTCACATGTCCAAGACCAAATGAGCCCTGAACCAAAGCAGGAAACTTCAGAAAAACCTCTTCAGGAAGAAAGCACTGAAAACACCGTAGAAGAACCTAGCCCGGCACAAACTGA
>CAYXZY010000298.1:0-1801 GCA_964469685.1 uncultured Sulfurovum sp.
GTTCTGAAAGGTTTTTTCAAGAAGCTCTGTGTCATTGACCACCGTTAAATTATCAAAGGTGTCATTTTGACTTCTTGGAAGGCTAGAAAATCCTTCTATACTCTTGCATTGAGGGCACTGTCCATTTTCCAATAGTGCCAATTGTTCAATGGTAATCTTTTTATCGCAGCTTTGACAGTAAAAGTACGTCTCCATCATTAGATCCTTTTATAACAAAGAAATGCATTTTTTGTTCTTGTTATAGAATAAAAATTGCAATACTAAAAAAGAAAAGGATCGTGAGATGTTTACCAGAGTTTTTTGTCAACATTGTGATACATACTATGAAGTATGTCTTGATGAAGCAAGGTTGGTGGAGCAATACTACAATGAAAAGATAACATTTAAAAACAATACATATTACTTTAGAAGCAAGGAATGTTTTTTTCATTTGGCAAAGAAGCTCAAAAAACGAACCCATCTAACTCCCGGATCCAAACAAAGGAATCATCATGCATAAAGAAATATCAAAATGGCTGGAAGAAAATAACTACTCGATAGAAGATATTAATAAACAGGGTAACTATGGCAATACGGCACTCATGAAGGCAGCCAAAGAGGGAAATGCACATCTTGTCTCCGAACTCATAAAACTGGGGGCAAATATCCATATGAAAAATGTAGATGGCAATACTGCATTATGGCTTGCCTGTTTTGGTGAAAACCTAGAAGTGATAAGAACATTACTCCAAGAGGGCATTGAAATAGATACGGTCAATGTGAATGGCGTGACACCTCTCATGTATGCAGCCTCAAGCGGAAAAGAAGCTATAGTGAAACAACTTATCTTTGCAGGTGCCGATGCCAATCTTAAAAACCTAGATGATTTCACGGCCATTGATCTAGCAGTCACACCAACCATACTTAAGCTGCTTAGACATACGTACTGACCATTCTCGAAGAGATTGTAGGATCAATACCATACAATATCTTCTTCGATCTCATCCAGGTACTCATTGTTGTCACCCAGAAAACAAAAATCCTCTTCATACTCATCTATATGGTGGATATAGTGATTTAAACCGAAGTCTTCAACTTCTACTATTGAACATTCATTCATGTTATATCCTTTCGTTTAATTTATTATCTTATTACATATCCTGTTCCAAACAAAAAGCGTTTAAAATGCAATATACATACCTAAATATCCTATTTAATGACAAAAATGTCATGTATAGTGTAAATTCTTTAAACGCACCGCACAAACTTCGCATCATAATTGCACTATAAAAACAAACATTTAGTCAAAGGCACTACATATGACCCCTCAAAGTACAAAACGATCCCTTATATATTTATGCGAAAGAAAAGTACCTGTGTTTCTATGGGGACCTCCCGGTATTGGGAAATCCTCCATTGTTTCACAAATTGCCAAAGCACAAAATATTGGGTATATTGATTTAAGGCTTAGTCTCTTAGACCCTACTGACCTGCGGGGTATTCCGTTTTTTGATACGAATAAAGATACGGCAGTATGGGCACCACCCTCTTTCCTGCCTGATGGACAAGAGAAAAAAGGTATTCTCTTTTTAGATGAACTCAATACTGCTGCACCAATGGTACAGGCTTCAGCCTATCAACTTATCTTGGACAGGAAGATCGGTGAGTATACCTTGCCTGATGGATGGTCTATCGTAGCAGCGGGAAACCGTGAGAGTGACCGCGGTGTTGTCTTTCGTATGGCATCACCATTGGCAAATCGTTTTGTACATCTGGAAATGGAAACAAATGCCCAAGAGTGGAGAAACTGGGCTTTAAGCAT
>CAYXZY010000299.1:0-1799 GCA_964469685.1 uncultured Sulfurovum sp.
ATGATGGCATTTAAACGTGCCGGGGCGGACATCATCATAAGTTATCATGCTAAGGAAGTGGCGGAGTTGTTGCAAAAATAATTTTGCTATAATAAAATAAAAAGGATACATTGTGACAGCACTAACACAACAACAACTTTTTGATGAAATAGAAACATTACCTATAGAGTTAAAAACAAAAATGATCGATACATTGTTGACAAGTATTCATCCTGTGACAAAATCTATAGATACGCTATGGGTACAAGAAGTTAAAAAAAGAAAAATGCAGATAGACACTGGTGAAGTTACCCTTGTAGATGGAGAAGAGGTATTTCGAAAAATAGCATCAAAATACACTCCCTGATTCATGACCTATACGTTTCACCCTGAGGCAGAGACAGAACTCAATCATGCCATTGCCTATTATGAAGAGTGCCAACCTCATCTTGGCATTGACTTTGCCGATGAAGTCTTTCAAACTATTCACAGAATACTCGATTTTCCAAAAGCCTGGCAAGTGATGGATGCCGACATTAGACGCTGCCTTACCAAACGTTTCCCTTTTGGCGTCATTTATTTTCAAAAAAATGATCAGATTATTATCTTGGCTGTTATGCAATTAAATCGTGAACCTGATTATTGGATGGGTAGGCAATGATGATAATATCCTTCATATAATATGTCAGTCTAAGCCCACTCACCCCAGATCTTCTCCAGGGCATTCTTTGCAGACTCTACATCTACAAATTCCTCACCTGCTTCCACCATAAACTCCAAAAAGTGTGCGATGGCTTTTTTTTGTTCGGGGGTGAACAGGTCTTTTCCGTCACTTCCCTTCGCGCCTTCTTCCAGTACATAGATGGTAGAATCTATGGAGAATGAGCCTTCAGTGTAGTGGTTGATGATGTAGATCATATAGGCCGGTAAGACCCACTTGATGCCTTGTGCATCCATGTTGTACATGACCGTTGAGTATGAAGCAGGGTATTTCTCTTCTATGTCTTTCCAGGACTTCCACCACATACGGTCGAGGTTTCTTCCCTTTTGTATGAGTACATCTCTCTCCCCCGTCTCCATGCGATCTGCTTCGTTGATACCTATGCCCTCCTCGAGCATCACACCCTCAAATGCTTTTTCTATCTCTTTGATCAGCATCAGTTTTTGCATTTCCATGACTCGTCTCTCCTCTTATATGGTAAATATCTATGCTTATATAGCATTCTAAGTTAATGCAACATTAAAAAGCACTTTTTGCTATAATCTCTGGCATGAGAACCAAAAACAAAGCCGCTACCTTTTTCGCACTGCTCATCATTCTGCTCATGGCTTTTATACTCTACCGGAGTCTTGTAAAACCGGTGAGTGTTGTCATACAGGCAGGACATGAAGGACGAATCTCCGGTAACACAGGTGCCGAGTCCAAGCATCACCGTGAAGAAGAATGGAACATCATAGTAGCAGATGAAGTAGCCAAGAAGTTACGTGCTTGGGACATCGATGTCAAACGTATGCCTGCCCGTGTCAAGTTCACCCGTGCGAAAATTGCCGTCTCCATACATTTTGACGGAGCCAATACCCCCTGTGCTTCAGGGGCGAGCATAGGCTACCCCAGTAAAGACTCATACGACTTTGCCCAACGCTGGAAACAACTCTATGCCGGGTATTTTCCCTACAAATGGCATGAAGACAACTTCACTGAGAATCTAAGTGATTACTACGCCTACCAATGGATAAGAGCAGACAAATTTCTTCTGCTTGAACTGGGAGAGATCACCTGTAACACACAAACGAGATGGCTCAAACCTCGCCTTAAAAAA
>CAYXZY010000300.1:0-1791 GCA_964469685.1 uncultured Sulfurovum sp.
ATCCTGTCTATCTCTTGCGTGAAATCCAAAGTGCCATTTTGTGTTTCAAAAATATCTTTGGTTTTATCATAATATCTATTGCCATCTAAACCTTTTAGCTTTGTTTTGCTGATATCATCAACTTTCAAATAGGTATGCAATGCCAAAGAGAGATCGAAAGGTTTGGTATCGATGTTGTCACTCTTAAGCTCTAGTCTCAAGCTCTCACCTACATAGATGTCCAGTGTCAGTCTAAAGTGAAATGGCCAGAGTTGAAGTGTTTGGGGTGAGCTTTCTAGCATCATTGATACTTTGGTCAGGTTATCGCCAAGTTCTTGGGTAGCTGTATGCGTCCAAAGTGATGTTCTGGCAAATCCATGATTGGGAAGTGATGCATTTTCTTTATGTGCTCCAAACCAAGGCCAGCACACCGGCACACCACCACGTATCGCCTTTCCCACATTAAAAACGGATGTATCACTGAGAAAAAGTACACTGCCCTTGCCTTTAAGGGTATAATCAAAAATGTGTGCTCCCTGCAATGCGATCTTTGCACTGGCAACACTATTTTCTATACAAATGTATTCTAATTCATTTTTTACAGGCATGGGTTTTTCCTTTTGTATACTTTATTATAGGAGAAAAAGTTTAATCTGATAGTGTCAAATCCCCTATTAAGATACCAAATGCACCATTGTCTCTAAATCAGTCTCTTATAAAACTTCAATAGTTTGTGTATATATAATTTTGATATACTTCAAACAATCAAAAACAAGTAGGCACTATGAAACTAAGCAATCGCGCACAGAACATCGCACAATCGGAGATACGGGCCATGTCCATTCTCTGCAATGAAAAAAACGGACTCAATATGGCTCAAGGTCTTTGTGATCTTGAGGTACCCCAACCCGTACTGCAAGGTGCCAAAGAAGGCATGGATGCAGGCAAGAACACCTACACCTCTGCCTATGGCAACTACAAGCTCAGGGCTGCCATCGCCAAGAAACAAAATGAATTCTACGACCAGGGCATCCAGCCTGACAACATCCTGGTCAGCCTTGGTGCTACTGGTGCCTTTTATGCCACTGCCATGTCACTGCTCAATGAAGGTGATGAAGTCATCCTCTTTGAGCCTTACTACGGCTACCATGTGGCAACACTCAAGTCCATCGGGTGTCAGGTCAAGTTCCTTAGAACCACAGCTCCCAACTATGACATAGACTTTGACGCGCTCAACAATGCCATCACCGAACATACCAAAGCCATACTCATCTGCAACCCTTCCAATCCAAGCGGTAAGGTCTACACCAAAGCAGAACTCGAAAGCCTCTCAGACATTGTCAATGCACATGACCTTTTTCTCTTCAGTGATGAGATGTATGAGCACTTCATCTATGATGATCTAGAGTTTGTCTCAGCTCTGAGCATAGAGAGTCTCAAAGATCGCACAGTGGTCATCTCCGGCTTTTCAAAGATCTATTCCATCACAGGGTGGAGGCTTGGCTATGCCATCAGCAGCCCGGAGGTCATCGACGCAGCTTCAGCCTTCAACGACCTGATCTACGTCTGTCCGCCTGCCCCATTGCAACAGGGCATCCTCAAAGGACTCAATGAACTGCCCATGTCCTACTACACCGATGTCGCCAAAGAGCATCAGCACAAAAGAGACAAATTCATCAAAGCCCTGAATGACGCCGGGCTTCATGCAGAGTATGTCAAAGGTGCCTACTATGTGCTAGCAGACATTTCCAAACTTGAAGGGGAAGATGACAAAGCGAAGGTCGTCACCTTGCTGGAAAAAACAGGCATCGC
>CAYXZY010000301.1:0-1765 GCA_964469685.1 uncultured Sulfurovum sp.
AACCGCCCTTTGCTGTCAAACAAAAGGCACACCCTACCTTACACCCTACCTGAGATGAAATACAGACCGTATAGCGTTCCTGATGCTTTACAGAGCCATCTTCATGATACTCCTTCTCTCGCATCAGGAGCAAGACCGCTTCGACGGTATGACCATCATGTAACTGATAAAGATATTTACGGCTTCCGTCTTTAGAGTTTTGTACCATCACCTGCTTGAGAGGCGAAACAGTATATTCGTTCTCCAGTTTCTCTCGCATCTCTTTAGGCAGGTTTTTCATCTCTTCAAAAGATGTGGCATACTGATGGTAGATCCAGTGATATATCTGCTTTGCACGAAAACCTGGTTTGACCAAATTTGTTAATTCTTCTTTGCTTAGGTCTTGTATAATTTTTTTTGTCATTTTCATATCCGTAGGGTGGGTTTATCCACCGTCATAATCAAAGGTGGATACATCCACCCTACTTAGCTTGAGGTTACTCTTTAATATAGCGGGTCAATCTGTCCATTGCTTCTTTTTGATTTTTCAAAAAATCTTCATGGGCATTTTCATCACAGTAGTTCGTCACAATAAAAACACCCCCTGCAGATATGCCAAATGACTGAGCCACTTTAAGTACGGCAAAATATTCCATGTTTTCCAAATGGATATTTTGAGCCATGTAGTATTTCCCCAAACTTTTATCTGTGGTGATATAGTTGGAAGAATTCACCAGTGTTTCACGTGAAACATCTTCTACAGAGGAAACAACATTATCTATAGGTGTGTATGAGCCGCCTGTGAAAAAAGAGTTTTCTATGTTCGCTGCTGTTTTAGACTCTACAATGTCAAATATCTTCTTTTCCCCGTAAGAACCTGCCGTGCCTACAAAGAGTAAAAACTTCGGTTTTTCTGTCATACAAATACGTGTGAGATTCATAGCAACTTCAAGCATACCCACACCAACAGGTACGGCAAAGTCAAACTGCTCACTCTTTCCTGCGCAAATGATCATAGTCTACATCCTTACCGGAATATTGTTTGTGCGAAGATACTCTTTTAATTCTAAAATGTCAATCTCTTTGAAATGAAAGATGGAAGCTGCCAAAGCTGCATCAGCATTCCCAAGGGTGAATGCCTCTTCTATGTGCTTCATTGTGCCTGCGCCGCCTGAAGCGATCACGGGGATATTGACAAGTTCAGATATCTTTTTATTTAAGCGGTTATCAAAGCCTGCTTTTGTACCGTCTGCATCCATGGAAGTCACAAGCAGTTCACCCGCACCTCTGTCATACGCTTCTTTGGCCCAGGCAAGTGCATCGATACCAGTGTCTTTTCTTCCACCGTGCGTAAAGATGTGCCACTTGTCTTCACTTACCTGTTTGGCATCAATCGCCACAACGATACACTGTGACCCGAAACGTTTGGCTCCCTCTTCAATGAACTCCGGTCTTTTAATGGCTGCAGAATTAACGCTTACTTTATCGCACCCGACATTTAAAAGGCTATAGATGTCCGTCAGTTCGCGTATGCCGCCTCCAACCGTTAGAGGGATGAATACTTCTTTGGCCACCTGTTTGACCACATCTACGATGGTGTCACGTCCTTCATGTGTAGCACCAATGTCTAAGAAGGTGATCTCATCAGCCCCTTCTTCATTGTACCGGTAAGCCACTTCCACAGGATCACCGGCATCACGCAACCCTACAAAGTTCACTCCCTTGACCACACGTCCATTGTCTACGTCCAGACAAGGTATGATACGTTTTGCAAAATAATCCATCT
>CAYXZY010000302.1:0-1762 GCA_964469685.1 uncultured Sulfurovum sp.
CCCTTGTTCTGTCACCTATCCAGAGCATATGTGCGGAACAGTCATAATATTCATCTGTATCCGTGTCTTTTCTTGTGAGGGCTTCTTCATAGTTAAGCAGCAATGCCTCATGTGAGGTATAGACAGTTGTTTGGTGTAACTGAGGCATCACATCTGAT
The DNA here is from genome assembly GCA_964469685.1 of uncultured Sulfurovum sp. Classification (GTDB taxonomy): domain Bacteria; phylum Campylobacterota; class Campylobacteria; order Campylobacterales; family Sulfurovaceae; genus Sulfurovum. The sequence goes on from CAYXZY010000302.1 coordinate 159, forward strand.
GTCAATCCACAAGCAGCCATGAATTTCATGGCATTATCGATCTTAGTACTCAGTTCATCATATTTCTGTCCAAGAGGATTGTCTTTAATGAACTCGAGATTCCACTGATGCACCTTGTTAAGGTCTGCAAGCCCGCCGCGGGAAAAAGCACGCAGCAAGTTCATGGTTGCAGCTGATTGGTTATATGCCCTTAACATATTGTAAGGGTTTGGTACACGTGCTTCTTCAGTAAATTCGATGCTATTAATGATGTCGCCACGGTAACTTGGCAACTTGACCCCACCAACTTCTTCAAAATCAGAACTTCTTGGCTTGGCAAACTGCCCTGCGATACGCCCTACTTTTACCACTGGTTTGCCTGTCAAATACATAAGTACCATATTCATCTGAAGCAGTAATTTGAAAAGGTTTTTGATATTGGGTGCATTAAAATCTGAAAAGCTCTCTGCGCAGTCCCCGCCCTGGAGCAAAAATGCCTCTCCGCGTCCTGCAGCAGCCAATTTCTCTTTTAGGTTTCTTGCTTCACCCGCAAAAATAAGTGGCGGATATGTACTCAACTGCTCTTCTACACTCTTGAGCAGTGCCTTGTCTTCATATGTTGGTTGTTGCTTTATGGGAAAATTTCTCCAGCTGCCTGGTGTCCAACTCATAGTGATTCCTTCATGGGTAAATCTACCTACCCGAAAATTAATTCAATGATTATAGCTGAAAAATGATGAAAAAGTAAGCCTGTGCTACGAAAGGAAAAATTAACTAGAAATATTTGGTAACATTTTGGTTATATTTAAGAATAAATATGCATATTCACATGGTGAATAACTTGTGAATAACTCATATTAAATAATGAGACTCGTATTTACGAGTTTATAATTTTTTATAATCTAGTTTATTACTTTTTTACAACAAATGTCACAAAGTTCGCCCACTGAAAGACGGTCTCTATTTTTGTAAATCCTGCATCCCTGCACATCTGTATATTTTCTTTGATGGTAAAAGGTATGAGCACGTTTTCCAGGGCTTCACGTTTTTGTGCTATTTCATATTCACTGTAGCCCTGCTCTTTTTTATAGGCATAATAGATGTCTATCATCTCTTTGTCCAACACTTTATCTTCAAAGACAACTTTCTCAGAAAAGATGAACATACCATCTTTGTTAAGCCCCTCATACAGTTTTTTCACCAGCTCCAAACGCTGTATAGGACGTATGAACTGCAACGTATAGTTTGCCACAATGACATCTTCCTTGTCATACACGTACGTTAACATATCCGCAAGCTCCAGGGTGATGTCTGCCCCAAAAGCCTGACATTTTTGTTCCGCCCTGTCTATCATGGCCTGAGAGTTATCGAGTCCTTTTAGGGACAAAGGCAAAGATGCTTTAGCGTGCAGATCGAGTAAAAACTTTGCTGTAGAGGAACCCAGATCAAGAACCTTCATGCCCTCTTTTTGTTCAGCGATGATCAAAGATATGATCAACGCTCTTACATTGTCATAAAAAGGCACAGAGCGCGAGAGCATATCATCAAAAACAGAAGCCACCGCCTCATCAAATTCAAACTTCTTTTCTATGGGTTTATTAAATACTTTGTCTTTCATGATGCCA
>CAYXZY010000303.1:0-1708 GCA_964469685.1 uncultured Sulfurovum sp.
CTTTATAATGGCCCGTTAAATACCAAAGAGATCTTTGGCAGATGGCTTGATGAACAAGCAGCGTCCAACTACGGTGCCTACATTCCCTTTGTAGGCACGATACGTGCAGAAGATGACATAGAAGCACTCAGCTTTGACATCTATGAGCCGGTGCTTAAAGCCTGGTTTGAGTCGTGGCAGGAAAAAGCAGCTGCGCGTGGTGCAGTGGTAAAGATGGCACACTCCATCGGGGATGTCCCTGTACATACCTCTTCGTATGTAAGTGCAGTGTTCTCCCCTAAGCGCAGAGTAGCACTTGATCTCATCGATGCATTTGTGGAGGATTTTAAAGCCAATGCACCGATATGGAAATATGATGTAAAAAACGGTGAGCGTATTTATGCAGCTGACAGGAGCACCCCTATGGATGGTGCCGGATTGTTACAATAAGGAAAATGATGGCGTTTATGCACTTTGACGAATCGATGAAGATAATGGAAGATCTTGCGATCACACACTATAAAACCAAAACACTGCCCCTGATGGAAGCACAGGGCTATGTACTGGCTGAAGATATCATAGCTGACCATAACTCTCCTGAGTTCCCTACGTCTGCAATGGATGGATATGCAGTCATCCATGATGATCTGGGACTTGGCAGGCTGAAGATAGGCAGTATCAATCCTGCCGGATCAGACTTAACAGAAGAAGTTACAAACGGACTGTGTATCAAAACCTTTACAGGCTCACTGATGCCTCATGGTGCCGATACCCTCATCCCCATAGAAAATGTAGAGGTTGACGGAGATGAGATCGTGATTCAAACAGAAGTGCCTCAGGGATTTTCTGTGCGTGAGCCTGGAGAAAATTATGCAAAAGGGCAATTGCTTATTGCCGGCGGTACCAAAATAGATTTTCCCCAGATAGGTGTGATGGCAAGCCTGAACATCTCCGAGGTAAGTGTATACGAGAAACCTACCGTGGCTATCATTTCAACGGGTTCAGAACTGTTGCAACTTGGAGAAGAACAAACGAGTGATGCGCAGATACGCTCATCGAACAACTACATCCTGGAGGCCATTGTAAAGAAGTATGACGGCGTGCCGTTGCAGCTTGGGTGCATAAAAGATGACAAAGAGACGATCACTTCCGGCATCTCTTCAGCATTGGAAAAATCGGACATTGTGGTAACCACAGGCGGAGTGAGTGTGGGCGACTTTGACTTTGTCAAAGATGTGATCTATGAGCTTGGTTGTGACGTGGTCTTCAAAGGGGTGAGGATAAAGCCGGGTCAGCACATTATGGTGGCACGCAAAGGTGACAAGTTCATCATAGGGCTACCTGGATTTGCGTACTCCTCTACGGTGACAGCCCTGCTTTACCTTGTGCCCCTGATAGAAAAACTGCAACAGGGCAAAAGTGCTATGCATACCGTCAAAGCCACCCTCAAAGAGCCCTTTGTCAAACGGGCAAAAAAAGCTGAGTTTACTGCATGCAATGTCTCTTTGGAAGAAGGACGATATACGGTGGACTTCAAAGGAAAGAAGGTCGGTACATCGGCAATACTTACCAATATGCTGGGCAATGTAGCCCTTTTGGTCACCTCTGAGGATGACAGCTCCAAAGAGATAGGCGAAGAGGTAGATATTTTACTTTTTGGCTGAAAGGAAGGGTAAAAATGGCATTTACCCCTACAGTGCCAAGATAGACGCTCTTGCTTTTAAAAACA
>CAYXZY010000304.1:0-1702 GCA_964469685.1 uncultured Sulfurovum sp.
TTTTTTTTAGAAAAAAACGAAGCAAAAAAAGCGTCATTGTTCTCAAATCGCTTTGCTTTCAAGGGTGTTCACAATGACATGATATAATATTTGCTATAATGTCAAAAAATGTGAGTGCATCACACAATCTCAAATGAAACGGAATCACACATGTCAGTCCCCACGGAAAAATCACAAAACCTAAGCATCAATATCGGTGAGATCAACACACTTCAGATCATGCGTGATACCGACTACGGATTCTTTCTTGAAGCCAAAGACGGCAGTGAAATACTGCTCCCCAATATTTACATTATGGAAGATGAGATGCCTATGGGCTCACTTTTGGATGTGTTTGTCTATACGGACTCCGAAGACCGACCAGTAGCGACCACCAAAATGCCTTATGCAAAGCTGGGCGAATATGGCTACTTCACTGTGGTGGACTACAAACAGTATGGCGCCTTTGTCAACTGGGGACTGCCTAAAGATCTTTTTGTCCCTCTTTCTCAGCAAAAAGAGCATTTTCATATAGGTAAGAAGTATCTGCTTCGCGTCTGTCTGGATGAGCAGACAGGCAGGCTTTATGCCTCACAGAAGATAGGCAAATATTTTAACAGAGATATGAAAGGCCTGCACCCAAACAAGATACTTGAAGCCATCGTGCTTGCTAAAACGCCACTAGGGTTTAAAGTGGTTGCAGACAACCAGTATGAAGGTATGTTGTTTGACAATGAGATTTTTGAAGATCTGCGCATAGGGGACAAAAGAGAAGTGTTTGTTAAAAACGTTCGAAAAGACTTTAAGCTGGACTTGTCACTCCAGCCCATAGGAAAAAAAGCCAAGATAGATGAAGCCCAGGGAACCATTTTGCAACTGCTCAAAGAAGCAGACGGCACACTGCCGTTTACCTACAAAAGTGATGCAGAAGAGATCAAAAAAAAGTTCGGCTTGAGCAAGAAAAATTTCAAACGTACATTGACCCAACTTATAGAGACCAAGCAGATAGAACTGGGTGAAAGTGCCATTAAACTTCTGTAAACCTTTTTTGTTATACTTCCTTATCTCAACTTAAAGGAAAAAGATATGGATTTAATGGATTTGCTCAAAGTGGGCGGACAGCTGATTCAAAACAACAGTGATGATGCGACGACGGGACTGGATGTAGGTGATATAGCAGGTGCATTGGGCGGACTGCTTGGTAACAATGAAGGCGGTCTTGACCTTGGATCGCTGGTAAGCGGACTTTCTGAAAATGGTCTGGGTGAAGTTGTAGGTTCATGGCTGGGAAGTGGTGAGAATGCTTCTATCTCTCCAGATCAGATCACTGATCTTCTCGGTTCAGACAAAATCTCAGAATTTGCATCAAGTTTGGGGCTTTCTGAAGAGAGTGCCAAAGGTGCGTTGGCAGATGCGCTTCCGCAAGTGGTCGATCAGGCAACTTCAGGTGAAGGTAGCATTTTGGATGATATGCTTGCACAAGTAGGCGGTGCCGGCGGTGCTATGGATATGCTGGGCAAGATGTTTAGATAAACTTTTGCCGGCATACCATGTGGGCGTTGCCCACATCAAACTACTATGCTGTACGCTCTTTCTTTAAGAAATACAACCCCACTGCCATCGTGAGTGTCATGAGCACAAGCATGCTCACAAGGCTTAATGCATCTCCTGAACTGGCGCGTACAGCAGGCTCTACGGCAGCTTCAGCAGGTCTGATATCTCC
>CAYXZY010000305.1:0-1689 GCA_964469685.1 uncultured Sulfurovum sp.
ATCTCAAGACCCACATGATGAACATAGATTTCAGGGTTGAATTTGTAGTTGATACCAGATATGCAATCTATGGCAGAAGGATTTGAACTTGATGCCATAGATTACATCAAAAAACCATTTGACCCGCAAGAGCTTCTTCTCAGGCTTCAGTCCAACTTTAAAAACAAACTACTCACTTACGGCGCGCTAGAATACGACAAAGAAGCACATCTTCTACGCAAAAATGGACAAATCATAGACATTGGCAACGTACAGTACAAGATCTTTACCATGCTACTGGAAAACAGTGGTCGCGTTGTGACCAAAGAACAACTTTATGCATGTCTGGACCATGGATCCGATACTGCTTTACGTGTAGCGATCACGAAAATAAAACAACGACTCGATATTGAGATAAAAAATATCAGGGGCAAAGGCTATATTATTGAAAAAATATGAAAAAGAATCCCTTTTTAAAAATTTTCTGGTCTTTTTTTCTCTCCTTGAAGGACTGCTTGTTTTACTCTTTGTAGAACTGTACAGCACACAAAAAAGAGAATTTAAACAAAGCCTTTTCAAATCCATGCAAGTGTGCAGTTATACCATGCAATGTAAACAATTTAAGTTTGATTTTGCACCAAAAGGGCAGAACAGGCTCAATGAACTCTATGGTACCCATGCACTCCACGCTTTTTTTACCATACCCAAGTCCCAAAAGTACAATATCAAAATATCTTATCCTGAAGCAAGCTTCAAGAAGGACATGCAAGAGATAAGAAAGGTGCTTTGGATCAAGTTTATACTGGCGACATTTCTTTTGTTCGCCATTGCACTCTTTTTTACCTTTTACAGCTTAAGTCCCATTCGAAAAGCACTGCGCCTTAATGATGAATTCATCAAAGACATACTTCATGACTTCAACACTCCCATTACCTCCATGGTACTCAACATCAAGATGTTTCAAGAAGAGAACAGAGTGAAAGACCCTTTTATCCGAAGAATCGCACACAGTGTAGATACGATTTTGCAACTACAGAACAACCTCAAAAGCTTTTTGCATCACTCCCCTTCGCAAAATAACGAAGTTGATATTGTGTCAATGTCACAAAAACGCCTCGATGCCATGCAAAATATCTACCCCAGGATCACATTCAGGTTTAAAGCGCATAATGCTTTAAGTAAGGTAACAAACAGCGATCTGCTCCGACGCATCCTGGATAACCTACTTTCCAATGCTGCTAAATACAACCGTATCAAGGGAGAGGTCAACCTCACCATAACCGGGGACACCCTCAGTATCAAAGACACAGGTAAAGGCATAAAAGATATAGACAAAGTATTGCAACGCTATTACAAGGAACAGGACAGAGGTTTGGGACTGGGGCTGCATATCGTACAAAAACTGACCGATGAACTCAATATCAAAATGACCATCGACTCCCAAATAGACATAGGTACCGAATTTATCCTTGATTTCAGTGCGTTGCAGAAGGATATGAAATGAAAATACTCTTGGCCTTAACGGTCTTTGTCATTCTGCCTTTGTTTGCCAACATTGACGCACAGATAGAAGCCATACAGAAAGCTTCAGCCAGTGAACGGTTCATGCTGATGAATGATTTTAAAAAAGAGATCGTGCACATGCAAGAAGAAGAGCGTATACAAGCCATTACCAAACTTCGATCTATCACCCAAAGTAAACATGCTGAA
>CAYXZY010000306.1:0-1683 GCA_964469685.1 uncultured Sulfurovum sp.
TATAGCTGATAACTCCACATACAATGCACACTCAAATGCGTATAATCATTCACATTTTATTTTAAAAGGGATCTATCATGACAAAAGTGATCACTACAACCACGCTTACCCTTGCACTCACGACTTTCACCTATGCGGCAGAAAAGTACGATACTACTGCATTTCGTACCGTTACCAAGCTTTGTACTCCCTGTCACGGTACCCCTTTTTACCAGGCTAAACAAATAGACGATGATGACTGGGAATTCTTTTTTAACACTCCGGGAAAACTTGAGAAGATACACAAAGGTAAACCACAAGCACTGGCGAACTTCAAGAAAGGTATCTTTAAAAAGCGTAAAGCCCGTATTTTGAAATTTTTCATAGCCAATTCGAAATATTCCGGTTCCGTCAACGGCTGTGATGCGAACTTCTGCGGGACAAACCATTAATGCTTCTCTAAACTTCATTTGAATATACTTAAAAACAAATGGATGAAGGAGAAGAGATGCACAAAACTGTATGGCTTGGCACTATGCTTTTTACACTCTCTTTTGCCAACCTTTTTACCATCACGGACAAACATGGAAAAGTTGTCCACTCCAAAACCATAAAGCATGATACCAACCCTTTTTTCTCCCAAAAAGAGACGGAATACTCCCTTCAGGCCATCTATGATGAGCTGCACCGTGCCGAAAACCTCGCCAAGCGTGCACAGGCTGCCAGAGAACATGCAGATCGTATAGCCAAGGCAAAAGCCAAAGCCAAAAAACAAGGTAAAACCTACCACCTGACCCAAGCAGACAAAAAACAGCTCCTGGAAGACGCCAAGTACTTCAAAGGCGGCAAATACGTATGGGGTGGGACCACGCCGCAGGGTTTTGACTGTTCAGGATACGTACAGTATCTTTACAAAAAACAAAAGATACATCTTCCAAGAACAGCATGGGCACAGTCAAAAAAAGGCTTGTCTGTAAGCAAAAACGCCTTACAAAAAGGTGATCTTCTCTTCTTTCTTACCGACAAGAAACGCGGTATTCCTGTCACGCATGTAGGCATCTATCTGGGAGATGGGAAGTTCATTCATGCTGCTTCCAAGAAAAAAGGTATCATCATCTCACCGATATATACAGGGTATTATGCCAACAAATTCGTCTCTGCAAAAAGAATTTTGACCAAAAGCTCTTAGAGGCGCTGTAACTTCTTGAGTCCTGTCTTGACAAGTTCGCTTGTATCTCCACTTGCACCCTGTAGCGCTTTTTGGATCGCATCTTTTTTAAATCCTAAACTCTCCAGTGCCATCACCGCTTCACCCAGTGCCCCACCCTGCTCACTGCTTTCATTGCCATCTACAATGAAGTCTGCCAGTTCTACAAGTATGCGACTGGCTGCCTTGGGGCCAATGCCCGGCACCCGTTTGAGCATACTGACATCTTTGGACGAGACCACTTTTGCAAAGGTAGTTGGTGTAAAAGTAGAACAGATAGCCAGCCCTACTTTGGGGCCTACGCCGTTTATCTTAAGTACCGTATCAAACATCTTTTTTTCATTCAACTCCATAAACCCATACAGATGGTTGGAGTCTTCGCGTATCACCTGCGTGACAAAAAGTTTGACCTTACTCTCCTTGATGGCATTGGATGTGTTGATGGACACATGCACTTCATAGATGAGCCCATGTACATTCACATGCACAAACGTAGG
>CAYXZY010000307.1:0-1681 GCA_964469685.1 uncultured Sulfurovum sp.
GAAAAAAGTTGCAAAATCATTCTTCTTTCTGCTCCTGATGCAAGAGAATATTACCCTAAGGTTGGGTTTGAAAAGCATCCGTCTGCATGGGTACTTACAAAGTAGATTATTAAGCTATTTAGCTATACTTGTTTACAACATAGACAAATATAGGGGCTAACATGAAAACAATGACATGTAAACAACTTGGAGGTGCTTGTGATATCAAGTTTCAAGCAGAGACTTTTGGAGAGATAGCAGAGTTGAGTATGCAGCATGGCATGGAGATGATGCAGCAAAATGATGAAGCCCACCTCAAAGCAATGGCGAATATGAAAGAGATCATGCGAGATCCCCGTACCATGAGCCAATGGCTCGAAGAGAGAAAAGCTGAGTTTGATGCATTGGATGATGACTAGGGTATTGAACGTAGTATGTTATGAACTTAGAAAAATTAAAGAGCATTGAAGAGCAGTTTTTTGAGTCTTATCCTAAAGGGTTTGAAGATGAGGCTTTAGCCAAAATAGTGAAACGCCATAATGTGGAAAAACTTACTGCATTTGCGCAAGAAGCTTTTGCCAAAGAGAAATTTGCCTATCCTGCTCAGATAGTAGAAGATATGGCAAAACTTATCTCCAAATCCAGTATGATTTCCCTTTTTGAAAAACCCAAATTTCGAGATGCCATGAAAGCGATGAGTTCAGAGCGAAAAGAGTTGTTGTCGATTGGGTTAGAGCAGATGCTGCATGGCAGTTTTAAAAATGGCTTTAATATAGTGCTAGATATACTTAGTGAAGAGAAACTTGCCAAGTGGTCACTGATGAGTGTCATTCCTTACTACTATGCCCCAAAGAAATTCTTTTTTATCAAGCCTACGACCACTAAAGATATATTGAAATATTTTGAAATAGAAGGGTTGGTCTATAAGCCGCGTCCCAGCTATGAATTTTACAGAGACTATACAAAAGTATTACGTGCTTTTAAAAAAGAAGTCTCAAGCAAACTTACTAACAACAACGCAAAGTTCACAGGCTTTTTGATGATGGGCATGGATGCGATGAAAGATGAACCACCCAAGGAGTAGCCATGAACAGACATGAGAGTATTAATTATTTGGAATTGCCATCGTCAAATCTGGAAGCAACAAAGACATTTTTTTCCAATGTCTTTGGATGGACTTTTGTTGACTATGGTGAGGAATATACTGCTTTTAAAGAAAAAAGTATGGAGGGAGGATTTTACAAATCCGATCTTAGATCTGACAGTAGTCAAAAGGGTGCAACGCTCGTAGTCTTCTATAGTGATGACCTTGAAGATACACAGCAAAAAATACTCAAACATGGTGGAAGCATCTCAATCCCTACATTCTCATTTCCGGGAGGAAAACGTTTTCACTTTAAAGATATAACAGGCAATGAGTTTGCCGTCTGGACGGAGATGAGTGATGACATTTAAGGAACTGGATGCCTATTGCCTTGGAAAAAAAGGGGTCACCTATGACTACCCGTTTGATGAGAAAGTACGTGTTTACCGCATTGCAGAAAAGATATTTGCACTGACTACAGATGAGATACCTTTAGAGGTGAATGTAAAGTGTGATCCGGTGTATGCATTGGAGTTACGGAGTATCTATGAGGGTGTACGTGCGGGGTATCATATGAATAAAAAACATTGGAATACCCTTACATTAACAGATTCGGAT
>CAYXZY010000308.1:0-1647 GCA_964469685.1 uncultured Sulfurovum sp.
GCTTGCAAGAAATCCTCTGCGATGGCTACGGGGTCTTCAAGTCCCACAGAGACCCTGATGAGCCCCTCATCCACACCCAGAAACTGACGTGCATCCTCATCAAAATCAGCGTAGATGGTACTTGTCATGTGCAGCGCGAGTGTTCTGTTGTCCCCTATGTTTGCTGTAAGAATGACCGTATTTAAGGCATTGAGCAGAGCAAAGGCTCTGTCTTTTGTGCCGCAATTGAGAGTAAGCAGCGGGCCGCACCCGTCAGGAAAGTCTGAGAGGTAGCGTGCATGATCGGGACTGGAAGGAAGTGACGGATGGTTCACACTTACACCTTCGGGTAGTTTCTCATCCAGGATCGCTGCTATCTTGGCGACAGAATTATTGACGCGTTCTACCCTAAGTGAAAGGGTTTCAAGTCCGATCATCGTCATAAAAGACCCAAAGGCATTGGCAGTCATACCGTAGTCACGGATCGCTCGTTTTTTACAAATAGGTATAAAGGCTTTTTTACCCATTTTATTGACTATTTTATGCAGGTCGGCATACTTGTGATTGAGTAATTTATCGCCCTCTTCTTTGACTGCACGAAATACAGCGATCCCTCCGAGCGCGGCAGAGTGTCCAGACATATTTTTGGTACTTGAATGCACCACGATATCTGCACCCATTGTCAGGGGTCTTAAAAGCAAAGGCGTGGCTGTGTTGTCTATCATCACTACAGTTTCGTACTGGTTACAAAGATCTATGATACGCTGCGTATCAGGCAATGTAAGGCTTGGGTTGCCCACAGACTCGAAGATGACCATTTTGACACCACGCTTGAGTGTCGACTCTATGTGCGCAAAGTCATCAACTTCACAAAAACTGTTTGCTACACCAAAGCGCGCCAGGGTCTCATTGACCAACGAGTAGGTGCCGCCAAAAAAACCGCCGATACACAGTATCTCGTCTCCGGCTGAGAGAAAAGCAGTACAGACCATGGAGATCGCACCCATCCCGGAAGAGGTAGCAATGGCTCCAAAGCCCCCTTCCATCTTGGCTACGATACCTTCAAGTTTGCCGTTTGTCGGGTTTCCCACCCTTGCATACAGCGGTTTATTGACTGTTGCAGAAAAAATACCTTCTGCTTCTTGCGCATTTTCATATCCGAATGCTGCCGATGGCATAATGGCCGGCGCAATGGGACCGGTACTTGAACCTACGCTATGTACAAGCAGTGTATTAAAGTAGTCAAAATCAGTAGTGTTATGCATGGAAATTCCTATATAGAGTAGTTAAGTGTTTGTGTGGCTTTGAGTTGATAGTCCGAAAGTTGGGAAAGAGGTATCTCAAACGCAGAAGAGACATTTTCTTTCAGGTCCTCCCAAAAAAGCTTGAGTCCTTCGTCACCTGTATCGTAAATGTCGGAAAAATTATCTGATTCCAAAATGACAACTACATCTTTCAGTGTGATCTTTTCAAGACTACGTGCCAGTCTATAGCCGCCATAAGCACCCTTGGTACTGGCAAGCAAGCCCTGTTTTTTAAGTTCCAGCAGTATCTGCTCTAAAAAATTCTGCGGGATATTCGCATTGGCCGCTATCTCTTTAATCTTCAGTACCCCATCGCCTTGGATCTGTCCCAACTCCTGCAATGCCGCTATAGCATAAATGGTCT
>CAYXZY010000309.1:0-1606 GCA_964469685.1 uncultured Sulfurovum sp.
ATGGTAAATGCCAAAGGATAGATAAGTACTTTTTTATTGCTTGGATTACGCAACACATCCACCAGGTTTGGTTCCAGCCATGCAGCAGACCCGACTTTTGACTGATACACCAACTTGACTTCTTTAAAATGTATATCTTTTAACGACAACAGTGTTTTGATGGCACTTACATTGCCTTCTACCTGACGCTGATAGGGGTCACCTGCCTCAATGACACTCATGGGCAATCCATGTGCAGACAGAAGCAGGTCATACTCCCCGGGATCTTTGTCGCCTAAAGCTTTTTCTATGAGATCGACATTGGCCTTGATATAGTCCAGGTCATCAAAATATTGACAAGTAAGCATGGTGATCTTGGGATGGTAATCCATTGCTTTACATCTTTGCACTACATCTTCATAAGAAGAGAGTGTCGTTGTGGTAGAATACTGTGGATAAAGAGGGAACAAGAGTATCTCATCAATGCCATCTTTTTTGCATTGTGCCAATGCTGTATCGGCAAAAGGAGGGACATAACGCATCGCTGCATAGATCGGCATGTCAATTTTAGACTTGAGTTTATCAATAAGCTTTTGGGTCAACTCCGGCAGTGGAGACTTGCCACCAAGCAATGCATAATTCTCCTTGACTTCATCGAGTCGTTTATTGATGATGATGGTTGCCACAAACTTACGCAAATACGGATTCATCGGTAAGATATTTTTATCTGCAAACATATTTCGCAAAAAAAGTTCTACTTCTTCTACATTATTCGCCCCGCCCATATTCAATAAAAACAACGCCTGACCCATACTTTACCTTTGAAAACTTAATTGCTTGTATCTTAGCATATTAAGTGTAATATTAGAGTTATAAACACTCAAGGATTACACAATGATCATCATACCTGCACGCATTGGTTCAAGTCGATTCCCTAACAAAGTACTTGCTGATATCGGAGGGATCCCTATGGTCATAAGAACCGCTAAAGCAGTAGAAGATATAGACAAGGTTACCATAGCCACAGACTCAGAAGAGGTCATCCGCATTGCTCAGGAACATAACATTCAATCTGTCATGACCAAAGAGACACACCAAAGCGGGACAGACCGTATCTATGAAGCTGCGCAAAAGCTCGGACTCTCAGATGATGAGATCATCATCAATGTGCAGGGCGATGAACCTTTTATTGAATCAGAAGTGGTCAAAGCCATCTATCAACTTACCAAAGAGAATCAACACGATGAAAGCATCTTGATGAACTCATGCTATAAGATCATCTCAAACCCTGAAGCAGATGATCCCAATATTGTGAAAGTGGTCACGGATGCATCAGACATCGCACTGTATTTTTCCAGATCAAAAGTGCCCTACCCCAGAGACCACCATTTTGACCAATACAAAGGACATTTGGGCATTTACGGGTTTACCATGAGATCGTTAGAAAGATTTTGCAAGAGCCAGCCGGCACCACTGGAAGACATAGAAAAACTTGAACAACTCCGAGCCCTGTATCACGGATATAAGGTCGCCATGACAGAGGTAAATACTGAAAGTTTTGGCATAGACACACCTGAAGACCTAGAAAAAGCGATCAAACACCACAATTTATAACTGCGTTGTTTTT
>CAYXZY010000310.1:0-1595 GCA_964469685.1 uncultured Sulfurovum sp.
CTTTCATTCCTGAAGCGCAAGAAGTTCGAGAAAGAGTGGAAGAAGAAGCAAAAAGTCTCCTAGCAAAAAGTCTCTTAGCAAAAAGCAGGCAGAAAAGAGCAGATAGCAGTGCGGTCAGCATTGTTATGATGCATGATCGTCTGCTCATTTATCTTTTTGCTTATACCCCTTGCATGATCATCGCATCTGCTACACGCTTAAACCCTAAAATATTCGCACCCGAGATAAGATCCATATCCAGATCATAGGCATCACATGTTTTTTTGATGTTCGTATAGATATCAGACATAATCCCCTGCAGGCGTGTGTCCACTTCTTCAAATGACATATAGTTGAGTGATGAGTTTTGGCTCATCTCCAATACCGAGACCGCCACACCACCGGCATTGGCAGCTTTTGCAGGCGCAAAAATGATCTTGTTTTTTTGAAAAACTTCTATCGCTTCAGGTGTGGTAGGCATATTGGCACCTTCGGCGATGAGTTTGACATCATTGTCTACCAGCTTCTGGGCGCAGTCAGCACCGAGTTCATTTTGGGTGGCACAGGGAAAGGCGGCAAAACAGGGTACATCCCAAACGGCGCTGCCATTGACATAATTCTCTTTTTTTGTGTAGGTCGCATGCTGTCTTTCTGACGCATAATATTCCAAAGAGGCCCGTCTTTCAAGTTTTATTTTTTTTAGCAATTCAAGGTCTATCCCGTTGCTGTCATGTATGGCGCCTTTAGAGTCAGAACATGTCACCGGAACGGCTCCCAGCTGATAGAGTTTCTCTATGGCATGGATGGCAACATTCCCTGAACCGGAAATGGTACATATCTTACCTTTGAGTGTGTCTTGCCGGTCTTCCAAAAGCTTTTGTGTAAAGTAGATGAGCCCGTAACCAGTTGCCTGTGTGCGACCCAGACTTCCGCCCAGGGAAATAGGTTTGGAGGTGATCACACTGTCGTAGGTGTTCGTGAGTTGTTTGTACTTTCCGAAAATGTATCCCACTTCTCGTGAACCCACACCGATGTCACCACCTAAAATATCTACATCTGCGCCGATACTGTTATAAAAAGCGGACATAAATGCTTGACAGAATTTCATGATCTCTTTGTCACTTTTTCCTTTAGGGTCAAAATCCGCACCCCCTTTGGCTCCGCCAATATGAAGCCCGGTGATGGCATTTTTAAAGACCTGCTCAAAGGCGAGAAATTTCAATATGTCAGGATTGACAGAGGGGTGGAAACGCACCCCGCCTTTGTAGGGTCCCAAAGCATTGTTGAACTGGATCCGGTAGCCGTTGTTGACATGGATGGTATTGCTGTCGTCAAGCCACTCGATCTTAAAAAATATGGCTCTGTTGGGAGAAATGATGCGCTCTATGACATTGTTTTTCAAATATTGAGGATGATTTTCTATGAGCGGTACAATAGATACTAGCACTTCTTTGAGTGCCTGAAAGAAATTTGTATCGGTAAGACAATTGTTTTCTCTTGCGCGCTGCATGGTCTGTTCAATGTAGTCCATGGGTGTCCTTGTAGATAAATGTATGACATTATATGACAATTTGACATGTTTTTAACTTTTTTTTCAAACTTGTGTCATGATAGCG
>CAYXZY010000311.1:0-1556 GCA_964469685.1 uncultured Sulfurovum sp.
AAAGCCAAACCCCTTGCCTGGGTGATGGTAAGTAACTTTGTTTTGGTCATTTTGACCCTGGGACTGGCATATCCTTGGGCAAAAGTAAGAAAAGCCAGGATCATGCTTGAAAACACACTGGTAGACACGGACGCAGGTTTTTATGACTATATCACGCAACAGCAAAAAGAGGAGTCTTCTCTGGGTGAGCAGATAGGTGATGCGTTCGATGTGGATGTAGGCATAGGGTTTTGATCATAGAAGGCAAGTGGCATGCAGAAGGATCTGCAGCTTCACAAAAAGCAAGACTTGCGCGTAGGGACGAGAAGCATTACCGCATCGAGTTGGAAGACGGGCAAATCCTGGAAGGGTTGTTGTCATCTGTACAAGTAGCTAACAGGCTAGGGAATATAGAACGAAAGCTCACGCTACCAGATGGCTCAGTGTTTGCCACCAAAGACAATGACAGCGTGGACACACTTTTTAAAAAGAAGCTCAAGACCAATGGTCTCATACATACCCTTGAATCACATATGGGGTGGGTGCTTGTGTCACTTTTGGCGACCCTTGTCATCACTTTTGCTTTGTTTAAATGGGGCGTGCCTTGGGCAAGTAGTAAAATAGCCCATGCACTACCAGAAAAAACAAATCAACTCATAGCCGGTAATACGCTTGACTTTCTTGATAAGTATATGTTTGAAAAAAGCACAGTACCTGCAGATAAAATGGATAAGATACGAAAACACTTCCAAAGCAAAATAGCACCACTCAGCACAGAAAATAAAGAGATAGTTTATAGATTACACTTTCGTTCATGGAGTGATGGTAATACTAGCATCCCGAATGCATTGGCATTACCTTCCGGGGATATTATATTGACAGACAAGTTTGTAGAACTTTGTGAGAATCAAGAGGAGATGGACTCAGTCCTCTTGCATGAGATGGGACATATCATACACAGGCATACCTTGGAGATGGTCATAGAAGGTACCTTTGTCTCCGTCGCCGTAATGCTTATGGTCGGTGACAGTAACGGTTTGGCAGATATGGGTGTAGGGCTTGGTTCACTGCTTGTAAGTTCCTCCTACTCAAGAGGACACGAATCTGAAGCGGACAGGTTTGCCTTTGAGCATATGCTCATGGCTAACATAGACCCTGCATCCTTTGCAAAGATCATGCATCGTATGACCAGGTATATGCTAGAGCAAAGAACACCTGGCAACCAAAAGGAAAAACCCAAGGGCAAAGAGGTTAAAAAGTCGGATGATTCTTTCTTGGATTATCTCTCTTCCCACCCCGATACCAAAGAGCGTATAGACATTGCCAAGCAGTTTTCGGAGTGTTACAAGAAAGGTTTGACCACCTGCGATATAGCGGACTAGATATGTATGGGTTTAGCCGCATTTCCCCGGTGCACACTTCATGCCATTGAACTTACCTGTAAGGGGCGCGTCATGGTCTATGCCTTCAGTATGCATTTTGTCCATCATGGCTTTCATCTCTTCAGGATGGGCTACGAACTTGTAGCCTTTATAGAGCGTAAAAAGCCCATAGATGACAACCAGAAGTGCAGCCAG
>CAYXZY010000312.1:0-1542 GCA_964469685.1 uncultured Sulfurovum sp.
GATTCTTTGAGTATGCCTTTTGAGCTTCTGGTGGTAAATATATCGGGGATCTCTACTTTTTTACCCTTGTGTGTGCCTGCTGCGATCTGTGTTGTAAATATTTTTATTTTTTCTTTCATAGATTTATTTTAGCCAAATGACTCAAAAATTCACGATAGTCTTCAGAGTATTGATAAGCTTTGAACTCTCTTTGATATCTGCACGTTCTTTGCCGGGTTCGGTACTGCTGATGATCGTGCGGCCAGTGACCAGTTTTGTCCCATCCTTTTTACGCATTCCCCAGTATGTATGCATAATGACGGGTTCACCTTTGTACTGCCCCAGGTAGAGCACGATGTGACCTGGAACATAGAGCAATGAGCGAAAAGGTTCTGCGTATTGGTTGATCACTTTTTTCTTATGGGCTTTGGGGTAGTTCTTGATGTTCATTGTTGTACCGTCTTTGGCCTGTTTGCTGGAGTTTCTGCGTAAGAAGATGCCAAAGGCACCCAAAAAGTCGCGTGTGGTTGCCGAACAGTCCCTGCACTCATAGCTTCCACCCCAACCATACGGCTCACCGTAGAACTCCTTGGCAAGCATCGCTACATTTTTAGGCGTAAAAGCCAGAGGTTTTTTTGCTACCAGTCCTTTGGAGCGCACAAAGACCTTTTGGATCTTTGCTCTTCCTTTTTTGTCTCTTGAAGCGACCAGGTAGTGTTTCTTGTCTTTGGCCTGCGGAAACAGTGCACCCACTTTCACAAGTGACACCCTTTTTTTGTCATGGTAGAGTCTGAGATTGTCTTTTATGACCATGGCATAGTTGCCGTTTTTGAACTGTTTGATAAAATTATTGTCTACCAGTGCAAGATCACTGGTCTTTACCCATCCAAAGGAGTAGCTTGCGCGCACAAATGCCCAGCGTTTGTCTTTTGAGAAGTGAGATACATACAGAGGTACATTGATGTGTATCGCAGAGTTTTGGTTGTAGTCAAAGGGAAAACCTTCTCCTGTTTTTCTAGGGTCTCTGAAAAACGCTTTTGAGGTAGGGAGTGCTTTTACATCCGTACGCTTTATGGTGATGGCTTTATATCTCTTTGTATCGATGTTTTTGTAGTCAGCATTGCGTATCCACTTCTTATACACTGATGATGGTATGACCGCTCCATTGGCCTTGTAGATAGGCTTTCTTTCCACAAACCTTATCTCCCATCCAAAATCTTTTTTGGGTATGTCCAAAGACGTTAAACGCCATGGCTTGAAGTACTTTTCGTTGAACTTCTTGTCCAGTCTTTTTTGTTCACTTTTAGGAAATGGTTTGATCTGGTCAGCATAGTACGCAGGATCCTGAGGGATCTTTTTCATGTCTGCTACCACGCCTTTGGGCATGTGGTCTATTTTACTTTTGGCACGCTTACTTTCTTTCAGTATGTAGCTTGCTTGAAGGGTGGAAAATGAAACAAGAAGTAAGACAGATAAGGCAAATTTTAGATACATATTCGGATTCTTTATTTTTTGAAATGATGATAATGTATTTTAGTTAATGATTGGTGTATTTGGTGTGTA
>CAYXZY010000313.1:0-1528 GCA_964469685.1 uncultured Sulfurovum sp.
CCCAGTCACGTTGAACTTCAGCAGGTTTAAGTACCTTTGTCATTTTCATGAATTTTCCTTGTTTTATTTAAGCTTTCTCCTTGAGTCTGAACAAAGTTCATCCACAATTCCTCTCACTAAAGCTTTCGCGTTGCGAAGACTTTTTATGAGCCACTAGCTCTTTAGTGGAGGAATAATACCCAGTTAACCTTAAAATTTATTTAAATTAAGTTTATTTTAAGTTTGAAAGAGAAATTCCTTCATTTTCCAGATAGACCACCATCCCTTCTGTTCTTTTCCCGGTGATATCTGCGATGGCTTTTGTGTAGTACCCTACTTGCTGTTGGTGTTTAAGTGCATATTTTTTAGAACTCTTATAGTCTATGACCAAGTTGTGATCCTCATATTGCAAAAGCAGGTCTATCTGCTTGAGTTCACCCTCATAGGAAAGAGACTGCTCTTTTCGTACTTTTGCCCCATGAAGCAAGTGCTGAAATGCCGGATACTCTATGAGTTTTTGTATCCTTGATGCTATCTCATCTCTTTGTGCCTGTGTCAGCTCTGAGCCATATCTGTTCTGAAGTGCTGTCATGGCTGCGTCAAGACTGTGGGTGTCAAACGCTGCCAACATCTCCAGCGTATAGTGCAGTGCCGTACCAAAGCGGATGGCTTCATGGTCTTTCTCTTCTTCGTCCTCGGCTTCAGGTGTCTCTTGTGTCCCATAGTTGCGAAGGACAATTTTGCCCCCTTCGACAAGCTCAGGGAGCGTTGTTATATCCGTTGGCTGAGCCTGTCGAAGCGCACCCACACACATCACCTCCATACCCAATGCATCAAAAAGAGAGTCCTTAGGTTTTCGTATCACTATCATCCCTTCCACTGCGCGCGTAAGTGCCACATACAGCACATTCATACTGTCTTTGGCTGAAGAGACTTTGCGCTCTTCCAGCATGGCTGCATACATGCTGTCAAAATTTTCTCTGCCTTTGGTACGATACAATATCTTATCGATATGCAAACTCTCATCATAATGGTACAACAATGCGGACTTGTCACTGTTCTTTCGGGTCAATTTATCCAGAACGATCACATACTCAAACTCCAACCCTTTCGAGCCGTGTATGGTCATGATTTTGGCACCGTGTACGGTATTGGAAGCTACGGATATACTGGAGGTTTCAAACTCCTCCACAAAGGTAGGAATGTCTCTGTAGCCAGAGGCAAACTCCAAAAGCTTCAAGACATTTAAATCGTCATCAAAATACCCAAATTCACGCACCAGTCTGTCTACCACCTGCAAGGGAGACATAAAGACAGAGAACCATGAGGTATCTACCTCATCCAGTGTTTTGCCTACATGGTGCAACATCGCTTGCGCATCTATCTTCTGCCCAAAGAACAAATACTCTGTCATGGCTACCAATGCCGCGATCTTTGGCATATTTTTCAGGGAAGAAGAGGTTTTGAGTAAGGTTTCTATCCCTTCATGCTGGCAGGCTTCCTGCAGTGTCTGTCCATCTTTGTTGGTAGAGACCAAAAATGCAATGTC
>CAYXZY010000314.1:0-1507 GCA_964469685.1 uncultured Sulfurovum sp.
TACAAATTTAATGACTTCAAGATACCCAAGCAGTTTTTTGCCACTATAGATAGGAATGGTTGCCTTAAAGGTCAGCAGTCTTCCTACTTCCATTCCTACTTTTGGTTTTTTATTGGTTTCAAGCTTTCTCAAGTCATCACGGAACCACCAGATAGGCATCCCCTCATACCCTTTGTTCCAGCTTCTCGCAAAGATAAAAAAGTCTACAGTCAATACTTGTATACGCAGAGATTTGAGATGTGTATATTTTCTGAAGCGCTGCGTAATCTGCGTCAATATCTCATACCCTTTTGCTTCATTGTCTGAAGTTAAAGCATTCTTCAAGTCACCATCTTCTGCCAATGCCAAAGAAAAAGAGAGAAGATCAGACATCTCATAGGCAAGACCAGCATTGAAATTACTTACTACATGATCACTTAACATTGCCAATCTTGCTTTCTCACTCTTGGCGAAGAAAAAAAAGACCGATGCCATCAGTACTGCCAAGACACTAAAAGTAAGCCATAAATAAATTTTGCTATACTGTTTCATTGGACTAATGCTACGAAACAAATACTATATTTGTGCTTAATGGTATGAGCCTTGGCAAAAAACACCTGGTGGGTCACCAAACTTTTAAATTGCAAGAGGAGAAAAGATGGAAAAAGTAACAAGAAGAGGATTTATGAAAGGTGCGCTTGCGATGAGTGCTTTCCCTTTTATGTCACAGGCTGAGGAGACAAAAAGAGCAGAAAGCTTAAAATTCATTCACGTAACAGACTCACATATGGATCTTGGAGATGATGAAAGCGTTGAAGCGATGAAGCTGATGGTCAAATTTGTCAATACTAATTATAAAGATTTGGATTTTGTTCTTTTCGGTGGCGACAATTTCAACAACAATGCCAAGGGAAACAGTGATGCAGTCGCTTTTAAAGAAATCATAGCAAAACTCCACTGCCCAACATATCTTGTCAGAGGAAACAAGGAGTCGTTCGCAAAGCCTGACAAAAGCATCGATCTCGATGAATTCAAAACACTCTTCATGTCTGACAAGGCATTTTCTGTTTCAGGGAAAGATTGGCTCCTGAAAAAGAAAGGCTACCAGATACTTGGTCTCGACTCCTGTATCGAAGGCGCAAACAATGGTCTCTACACAAAAGAGACACTCTCTTTTGCCAAAACAGCCCTTGCTACGAAAAAACCTACTATCATCCTCAATCATCACCCTTACACAAACTACTGGAAAGGCACAGATCCCGAAGATATACATAAGTATGTACTCAACAATACGGACGAGGCACAAAAAGTGCTTTTTGGTCATGACAATCTTCTTATGACACTGTCCGGTCATAAACATATTGATTCTGTCACTGAGATACAAAAAACCAAAGTGATCGTTACCAGAGGGTTTATCAGACCTCTTGACATGGACATGTATCCCATGCGTTACGTGGAAATTCAAAACAATGAGATCAACGAAAAACTCATTTATACAACTTAAGTGTTGACATATTCTTTACACTTT